>NZ_JARUWZ010000019.1:0-78349 GCF_030433775.1 Erwinia sp. PsM31 | reverse complement strand
AGGCACTGGTTTCTGATACCAGCATTCCGGGGTTCGAATCCCTGCACCCCAGCCATAAAAAAGACGATCTGCACAAGCGGATCGCACCCAAAAAATTGGGGTGTCGCCAAGCGGTAAGGCACTGGTTTCTGATACCAGCATTCCGGGGTTCGAATCCCTGCACCCCAGCCAATAAGTAAAGAAGCCCGCGCAAGCGGGCTTTTTTACGTCTGCGATCTTTCCTCACAACTGCTTTGCGATGCGCAGAATGTACAACCGTTTATCACACTCCCCGTCGTATTATCACCAAAAGACTTAAGAAAGTTCCTTTAATGCCCGCTTGCCGCTTTCTTCAGTACGGATGGATTAAAGAGTCGCACCTGAAAACCGATGGGCCTGTTGTCCTCCTCTTATTGATTTGCACCATACACGAGTAGGAATGACGACGAATTCGTTTACCGTGAAGGGCAATGCCGCCTGACAACATGCTACCGAGCGCGCAATCGCTTATCACTCACGACATTATTGGCAAAGTGGAGGTATGTTAGCTCCAGGAGCATGAGTCCGGTCAGGCTAACACTGGGTTCCGGGCTTTTGACTATATTAGTGCTACATGTAACTACTTCAACATGCGGTTGCGGATAACAATTTTGTAAGGAAGGCGCGGCGACCAGCGAAACAGGCATGGTCCACTGAGATGGTATCAGGTTGGGTCAACATGACATTGATTGAATATAACTGTGGCTATATACTGAACTCGTAAATCACGATGCGTGATAAGGAGTAACATATGACACAGAAGCATGAAGTTAAAAACAGCGAGAAGCCGCGGCAAACTCTTCGTCGTTCCGCTGAATACAAGGCACGACTAAGTGCTGCTTCTGAAATTCTTGCGGCCAAAATGGAAGAGAAGCGGCAACAATGGGATTTAAAATAAGCAGATCTCAGGCACTTACAGACATTATCAGCCAATACCCGGTGGCAGCATTACCTATCGAAGAATTTGAGCAATATAAGCGGGAATGCATGGATTTTGGTGACATTCCCGCCCCTCCAATTCATGTTCAGTTACAGCATCCAGCACATATCGATACTATAGGTCGGGATAAGTTAATGGAGCGGCCATCATCTGCCCGTGAGGAAGAGTTGCACCACGTTCACATCTGGCAAGAAGGGTGCTGTTGGGAGGATGAAAGTGGACTAAAGATACAATGGGCGTCGACAAGCGACAGTTATGTGGTTTACTCGTATTTCATTGACCGCGACCGCGACTATCATTTTTATGTGATCGACTACTGCCAGGACGCAGCTCACGCGTTGATAGAAGATGAACGTCAGGTTACCGCGTGGACAGAGCAAGCTAAAGTATTTCGCCAACAAAACATCTAAACATACCATCACGAAGATAAAGCTAAAAAACCAAACTTTGAAAGGTGAGTGAACGTCTTGTTGATGTTACTCAGCAAGTGTTTGCCCTCACGTATTCCACTCGTTCCAGCCTTGATGCCACAGCGACCCTCTGTGCGCACCTTAAAAGAGCCAGCCGGTAATGCAACACCTCAGCAGAGAACCTGCCGATATTACCTCATGAACAACCAAGGCATTGTGGTGTTGGGATCTGCAGCTCAGCAAGCAGAGATAGTTAAACCCCATCCAAACGGGATAAGTGCCAATCTGCGTCAGCTTATCCAGTAAGCAGTGCTTATCTACTCTGCCAGAGAAAGTAACGTTGTCAGTAAACAGAAGCCGAACGCCGCAAATAATAAGGTCCTGTCGGACCTTAAGCTTAAAGAAACCTCTTGCGCTTCATACCTGCGCGCTGCATCTGAAGCTGCGTATTAAAACCTATAATCCCAATGCGTAGCGCAACGCCTGCCGCTTCAGCACGCCCGACCTCTCCGCCGCCATCAGGCCCAGATTACGCAAAATACGTAGAGGCGCCGCCTGCGTGCTGAAGGCGAAATAGAAGAGATCCATGCCGCTCTGCATCAGCAGATTATCCGTATGGCGTGAGCGCTGGTAGCGCAGCAGTACTCTTTCCGACGCCCAGTCTTCGGCCCGCTCACATGAGGCGGTCAGCGTATCAATCAGCGCGTCCACGTCGCGATAGCCTAAATTCACGCCCTGCCCCGCCAGCGGATTAATGGTGTGTGCAGCGTCGCCTACCAGTGCCAGCCCCGGCAGCACGTAGCGGGTAGCATGTCGGCGTACCAGCGGAAAGGATCCTGCCGCTACCGGCGTCACTTTGCCTAACCGCGCCGGGAAATGCGTTTTGATCTCCTCCGCCAGCTGCGCCATGCTCATAGCCTGTAGCTGACGAATCCTCGCCGGGCTGTCGTACCACACCAGCGACGCCCAGCCGTTAAACAGCGGCAAGAAAGCTCTTGGCCCCGTTGGCGTAAAGTGTTGCCAGGTACAGTCGCCGGCGTCGTGCTCGCAGCGCACGCTGATCAGCATACAGGCCTGCGCATAGTTCCAGCCGCGAATGCCAATGCCTGCCAGCTGGCGTACCTGTGAACTGGCGCCGTCGGCGCCCACTACCAGCCTGGCGTGAAGCTTTTCGCCGTCCGCCAGCGTCAATGCCCAGCCGCCGTTACAGGCCTGCAGCGTTTGCAGCCGCGCAGGCGTTTTCAACGCGACTTCCTGCTGCTGGAGCCGCTGCCAGAGCGCCCGTTGCAGTACGCTGTTCTCCACCATAAAACCCAGCTCCGGCAGGCCCAGCGAAGCGGCGTCAAAACCAACCTGCGCCGTCTGCCACTCCCATGTCTCCAGCTTGCGGTAAGGCGCGCTGCGCATTGCCTGAACGCGAGGCCAGACCTCCAGCTGCTTCAACAGGTCAACCGAAGAGGCGCCCAGCGCGGAAATGCGGATATCCGGATCGCTCTCGGCCACGAATTCAGCCGGCTCCTGCTTTTCCAATACCGTTACCTGAAAGCCCTGCACCGCCAGTCCGCTGGCCAGCGCCGCGCCTACCATCCCGCCGCCCACGATAGCGACATCCCATTTTTGCGTTGTTTCTGTCATCATATTTTCCTGTCCAGTGGACGTCCGACGGGCTAATTCTGTTACCCTAAGTGTACCGGATTTTTAGCGGCTGTTGAGAAAACGGCGCGGTGCTGGTCACCACAGCAGCAAAGCTTTACAATACGCGCCCTGCATTCTCTCCTGCATGATAAATGGCAACCAGATGACGAAAAAACTTTATATCAAAACCTGGGGCTGTCAGATGAATGAGTATGACTCATCCAAAATGGCTGACCTGTTAAACAGCACCCACGGCTATTCCCTGACGGAAGTGGCGGAAGAGGCGGATGTGCTGCTGCTCAACACCTGTTCCATTCGTGAAAAGGCCCAGGAAAAAGTTTTCCATCAGCTTGGGCGTTGGAAAACGCTGAAGGATCGCAATCCCGATGTGGTCATCGGCGTGGGCGGCTGCGTGGCGTCGCAGGAAGGCGAACATATTCGCCAGCGTGCGCATTTCGTCGATATCGTTTTCGGCCCGCAGACGCTGCATCGCCTGCCGGAAATGATCAATACCGTGCGCGGCTCCAAAAGCCCGATTGTTGATATCAGCTTCCCGGAGATTGAAAAATTTGACCGCCTGCCGGAACCCAAAGCAGACGGCCCGACGGCCTTCGTTTCTATTATGGAAGGCTGCAATAAATATTGTACTTTCTGCGTGGTGCCTTATACCCGCGGTGAGGAAGTCAGCCGTCCATGCGACGATATTCTGTTTGAAATCGCCCAGCTGGCGGCGCAGGGCGTGCGTGAAGTCAATCTGCTGGGTCAGAACGTCAATGCCTATCGCGGCGAAACCTTTGACGGCGAAGTTTGCACCTTTGCCGACCTGCTGCGCCTGGTGGCGGCGATTGACGGCATCGACCGCATCCGCTTCACCACCAGCCATCCGATTGAGTTCACGGACGATATCATTGAAGTCTACCGCGACACGCCGGAGCTGGTCAGCTTCCTGCATCTGCCCGTCCAGAGCGGCGCAGACCGTATTCTGACGCTGATGAAGCGCGCCCATACCGCGCTGGAATATAAAGCGATTATTCGCAAGCTGCGCGCGGCGCGACCGGACATTCAGATCAGCTCGGATTTCATTATCGGCTTCCCTGGCGAAACCCAGCAGGATTTTGAGCAGACCATGAAGCTGATCGGCGAGGTCAATTTCGACACCAGCTACAGCTTTATCTATTCTGCCCGTCCGGGTACGCCTGCCGCCGATCTGCCGGACGACGTGCCGGAAGAAGAGAAGAAGCAGCGTTTGTGGATCCTCCAGGATCGCATTAACCAGCAGGCGATGGCATGGAGCCGCCGGATGCTGGGCACCGTTCAGCGTATCCTGGTGGAAGGCACCTCGCGTAAGAACGTGATGGAGCTGTCCGGCCGCACGGAAAACAACCGCGTGGTAAACTTTGAAGGCACGCCAGAGATGATCGGCAAGTTTGTGGATGTTGAGATCGTCGATGTCTATACCAACTCGCTGCGCGGCAAAGTCGTGCGCACCGAAGAGGAAATGGGCCTGCGCACTATTGAATCCCCGGCTTCCGTGATTGCGCGCACGCGCAAGGAAAACGAGCTGGGCGTTGGCCTGTTCCAGCCCTGATCCCACCGAATTTTTGCGGCGAATCTCACAGGTTCGCCGCCTGAAAACGCGTACGCGGCTTGCTTTCTGCGCACTGTGCCCAAATATCTTTACCTGCGCTTGCGCATTAGGGCGCAGCCATAAATAATTCCCTTATGGTCACGGCGTTACCGGCGTGACCAGCCTGTAAAAAGCCATCCTCAACCTGGCCCTGAGCGACCCAAAGGATTAGTTTGAATATTGAAACACGCGAAATCACTTTAGATCCTGCTGATAATCATCGTCTGCTGAGCCTGTGTGGCCCGTTCGACGACAATATCAAGCAGCTGGAACGCCGGTTAGGCATTGAGATTAATCGTCGCGATAACGCCTTTAAGCTGACGGGCAAATCACTGATTGTCGACGCCGCCGTTCGTATTCTGCGCGACCTTTATGTCGATACGGCTCCCGTACGCGGCAATATCCCGGATATCGATCCCGAGCAGATCCATCTGGCGATCAAAGAGAGCCGGGTGCTGGAACAGTCGGCGGAGAGCGTGCCGGAATATGGCAAAGCGGTCACCATCAAGACCAAACGCGGCGTCATCAAACCGCGTACGCCTAACCAGGCGCAGTACGTGGCAAATATGCTCGATCACGATATCACTTTTGGTGTCGGCCCGGCCGGTACCGGGAAAACTTACCTGGCGGTAGCCGCGGCGGTAGACGCGCTGGAGCGTCAGGAAGTGCGCCGTATCCTGCTGACGCGTCCGGCGGTGGAAGCTGGCGAAAAGCTGGGCTTTCTGCCCGGCGATCTGAGCCAGAAGGTCGATCCTTACCTGCGTCCGCTGTATGACGCCCTGTTTGAAATGCTGGGCTTCGAGCGCGTGGAAAAGCTGATTGAGCGCAACGTGATTGAAGTCGCGCCGCTGGCCTATATGCGCGGCCGCACGCTGAACGACGCCTTTATCATTCTGGATGAAAGTCAGAACACCACCATCGAACAGATGAAGATGTTCCTGACCCGCATCGGCTTCAACTCCAAAGCGGTCATCACCGGCGACGTCACGCAGATTGACCTGCCGCGCAACCTGAAATCGGGCCTGCGTCACGCGATTGAAGTGCTGGCCGACGTGGAAGAGATCAGCTTTAACTTCTTCCACAGCGAGGACGTTGTGCGTCACCCGGTGGTCGCCCGCGTGGTTATCGCCTATGAAGCCTGGGAAGCCGCCGACCAGAAGCGCCGTGACGCGCTGGCCGAAGAACGTAAACGCGAGGCGCTGGCGCTGCAGCAGGCCGCGCAGGAGCAGAAATGAGTACCGTAATACTGGATTTACAGCTGGCGTGCGAACAGCCGGAAGGTTTACCGGCCGAAGCGGATTTTCAGCGCTGGCTGGAAGCGGTGCTGCCGCAGTTTCAGGAAGAAAGCGAAGTAACGATCCGCGTGGTGGATGAGGCAGAAAGCCGCGAGCTGAACCACACCTATCGCAGCAAGGACAAACCCACTAACGTGCTGTCGTTTCCTTTTGAAGCGCCGCCGGGCATTGAGCTGCCGCTGCTGGGCGACCTGATCATCTGTCGCCAGGTGGTGGAGCAGGAAGCGGCAGAGCAGGAAAAACCGCTGCTGGCGCACTGGGCGCATATGGTCATTCACGGCAGCCTGCATCTGCTGGGCTATGATCATATCGAAGATGACGAAGCCGAAGAGATGGAGGCGATCGAGACCGAGATAATGCTTGCTCTTGGTTATGCCGACCCGTACATTTCGGAGAAAGAGTTCTAAACCGCGTCCCTTCCCCACCGGAAGGGACACCCTTAATCTCAGCAAGAGTGACAGAAACAAAAACGCCATGAGCGATGACCATTCACAGAACAACGACAGTCCCAGTAGCAAAAAGGGATTTTTTACCCTTATCCTCAACCAGCTGTTTCACGGTGAGCCTAAAAACCGCGACGATCTGCTGGAGCTAATCCGCGATTCCGAGCAGAACGAGCTGATAGACCAGGATACCCGCGACATGCTCGAAGGGGTCATGGATATCGCTGAACAGCGCGTGCGTGACATTATGATCCCGCGCTCGCAGATGGTGACGCTGAAGCGTAACCAGTCGCTCGACGAGTGCCTGGATACCATTATCGAATCCGCCCACTCGCGCTTTCCGGTTATCAGCGAAGATAAGGATCATGTCGAAGGCATTCTGATGGCGAAAGATTTGCTGCCTTTTATGAGCAGCGAATCCGCCCCGTTCAGCATTGAAAAAGTGCTGCGTCCGGCTGTAGTGGTGCCGGAGAGCAAGCGCGTCGACCGGATGCTGAAAGAGTTTCGCTCGCAGCGCTACCATATGGCGATTGTGATTGATGAGTTCGGCGGCGTATCCGGTCTGGTCACCATTGAAGATATTCTGGAGCTGATCGTCGGCGAAATCGAAGACGAATATGACGACGAGGAAGATCGTGATATTCGTCAGCTGAGCCGTCATACCTACACCATCCGCGCCCTGACGCCGATTGAAGATTTCAACGAGGTCTTTGAAACGCACTTCAGCGATGAGGAAGTGGATACTATCGGCGGGCTGGTGATGCAGGCGTTCGGGCATCTGCCCGCGCGCGGCGAAAGCATCGAAATTGAAGGCTATCAGTTCAAGGTCGCCATGGCCGACAGCCGCCGTATTATTCAGGTGCACGTCAAAATTCCGGAAAACGCGACGCAACCGATACTGGAAGAATAATTTCCCTATGGCTATTGCCTCTTTATACCAGCGCCAGCGGGTTCGCCTGCTTTTAGCGCTGCTGACGGGTGCCGCTGGCACCCTGGCGTTTTCGCCTTATGATTTCTGGCCCGCCGCGCTGGTTTCGCTTTGCGGCCTGCTGGCGCTGACCCTTAACCGCTCGACGCGCCAGGCAACCGCTATCGGTTTCGTCTGGGGTTTCGGCCTGTTCGGCAGCGGCGTTAACTGGGTCTATGTCAGTATCGCCACGTTTGGCGGCATGCCTGGCCCGGTCAACGTTTTTCTGGTGATCCTGCTGGCGGCTTACCTTGCGCTCTACACCATGCTGTTTGCCGCTCTGCTGAACCGGCTGTTCCCCAAAACCTCGCTGACGCGGCTGGCGCTGGCCGCGCCCGTACTGTGGCAAATCACCGAGTTTCTGCGCGGCTGGGTGCTCACTGGCTTCCCGTGGCTGCAATTTGGCTACAGCCAGATTGACGGGCCGCTAAAAGGGCTGGGGCCGCTGACGGGCGTGGAGGGCATTACCTTTGTCCTGACCATCGTCGCCGGGCTGGTGGTCTTTGCTGCGGCAAAACGCAGCTGGATAGCGGCCGTCGGCGCGCTGGCGCTGCTGCTGCTGCCCTGGCCGCTGCGCATGATTAGCTGGTATCAGCCGCAGCCCGGACGCACGGTAAATGTCGCGCTGGTGCAGGGCAACATTCCTCAGTCGCTGAAATGGGATCCCAACCAGCTTATCAACACGCTGAAAACCTATACAGCGCTGACGCGGCCTTACGTTAATAAGACGCCGCTGATTATCTGGCCGGAGTCGGCTATTCCCGATCTGGAAACCAATCAGCAGCCTTTCCTGCAAACCATAGACCGCGAGCTGCGTTCCCAGGGCAGCAGCCTGATCACCGGTATTGTCGATTCGCGACTGGAAAATAATCGCTATCACGATTACAACTCGATCATTGTGCTGGGTGATAAACAGCCCTACAGCTACGAAAGCGGCAGCCGCTACCAGAAAAACCATCTGGTGCCATTTGGCGAATTCGTGCCGCTGGAGGCGTTATTGCGTCCGCTGGCGCCCTTTTTCGATCTGCCAATGTCTTCGTTTAGCCGTGGCGCCTATCGCCAGCCGCAGCTCCAGGCGGGCGGCTATAAGCTGACGGCGGCAATCTGCTATGAAATCGTGCTGGGCCAGCAGCTGCGGGATAATTTCCGTCCCGATACCGATTTTCTGCTGACTATCTCTAACGATGCCTGGTTCGGTCATTCCATTGGGCCGTGGCAGCATTTCCAGATGGCGCGGATGCGCGCGCTGGAGCTGGGCCGACCGCTGCTGCGCGATACCAACAACGGCGTGACGGCGGTAATTGATGCGGACGGCAGCGCGGAAGAGATGATCCCGCAATTTGTTCCGGATGTACTGGCAACCGGCGTTACGCCAACCCGTGGACTTACGCCGTACGCGCGTTTCGGCAACTGGACGGTATGGATTGTGACAGCGCTGTTTGCTGCGGCCGCCCTGTTTACCGGCCGGCGGAACAGACGCTGATAGTTAAAGCGCAGGGCGTTTTGCCGGCTCCCTGCGCTTTATTTCCTCCATGCCTTTCACATCCCGTTTTTCTGCTTTCTTCCGAACCTTTCCCGCGTAAAAACCACTCACAACAAAGCCATACGGAAAATCTGGCATGGCGATTGCAATTTATTTCCCGACTACGCTGAAAACGTCAGCGACAGCGACCGGCTGGCCGGAAATGCACCATAACTGCTCGTCCTCTGCGCCACCAGCGGGCAGCCCTTCAGGCAATGCATTATTTTGGTGCGGCACGCTTCGCAAAACCGAAACTTTATTGTTTCATACCGTTAACATTCAGCTATGTTATGGCTATCCGGCGCGGCCCTGGCGCTGAAAATACAACAATAAACGGTTACAAACACAACATCACAATCGGCGCACCGTTATGGCGCTTTACAACGAAGGAGTTGGAGATGAAATTTCGGAAAACTGGGCTGTGCCTGCTGGCACTGGCTGGCCTGTCCTCCGCCGTGGCTCACGCAGCTGATGCCCCGCAAAGCACGCTGGACAAAATTGCCAAAAACGGCGTTATCGTCGTCGGCCATCGTGAGTCTTCCGTTCCTTTTTCTTACTATGACAACCAGCAAAAAGTCGTCGGCTATTCGCAGGATTATTCCAACGCCATCGTGGCGGCGATCAAAGCCAAACTGAACAAGCCCGATCTGCAGGTGAAAATGCTGCCGATCACCTCGCAAAACCGTATCCCGCTGCTGCAAAACGGCACCTATGATTTTGAGTGCGGCTCTACCACTAATAACGCGGAACGTCAGCAACAGGCGGCCTTCTCCAATACCGTCTTTGTTATCGGCACCCGTTTGCTGGTGAAAAAAGGCAGTCCGATTAAGGATTTCCCGGATTTGAAAGGCAAAACCGTGGTGGTCACTTCCGGCACTACATCTGAGATCCTGCTGCACAAGCTGAACGACGAGAAGAAGCTGGAGATGCGTATCATCAGCGCTAAAGATCACGGCGACTCGTTCCGTACGCTGGAAAGCGGCCGTGCCGTCGCCTTTATGATGGACGATGCGCTGCTGGCAGGCGAACGCGCCAAGGCCAAAAAACCGGATAACTGGGAAATCGTAGGCACGCCGCAGTCGAAAGAAGCCTACGGCTGTATGTTGCGCAAAGGCGATACCGCCTTTAAACAGCTGATGGATGAAACCATCGCTAAAGCGCAGACGTCAGGCGAGGCGACAAAATGGTTCGACAAATGGTTTACCCAGCCTATTCCGCCTAAAAACCTGAATATGAACTTCGCGCTTTCTGAAGATATGAAAGCCACGTTCAAAACACCGAATGATAAGGCGCTGAATTAATAACAAAAATAAGGGCGGCGTGCCGCCTTTGATTGTTGAACACGGGCAAGGACAGACAGCGGCCTGAAAAGTTCGGCACCAACAAGCCGACAGTCAGGCTGACGTTTGCCGCGGTCGTTCCCCACGGTAAACACGCCTCTCATCAATCTTCAGGGTAGCGCTGCTACCCTTTTTTCTACCGGAGTGACTTATGTCTATTGATTGGAACTGGGGTATTTTCCTGCAGCAGGCCCCGTTCGGTAATACCACCTATCTGGGATGGCTGTGGTCCGGCTTTCAGGTCACCATCGCCGTCTCCGTCTGCGCCTGGATCATCGCCCTCTGTGTCGGATCGCTGTTCGGTATTTTGCGTACCGTACCCAACCGCTGGCTTTCCGCTCTTGGCACCTGCTACGTGGAGCTGTTCCGCAACGTACCGCTGATCGTACAGTTTTTTATCTGGTATCTGGTGGTGCCGGAGCTGCTGCCGGAAAGCGTCGGCATGTGGTTTAAGTCAGAGCTGGATCCCAATATTCAGTTTTTCACCTGTTCTGTACTCTGCCTGGGCCTGTTCACCGCCGCTCGCGTCTGCGAACAGGTGCGCGCTGCCATTCAGTCGCTGCCGCGCGGTCAGAAGAATGCCGGCCTGGCAATGGGATTGACGCTGCCGCAAACCTACCGCTACGTGCTGCTGCCCAACGCCTACCGGGTAATTGTGCCGCCGATGACCTCGGAAATGCTGAACCTGGTAAAAAACTCCGCTATCGCCTCAACCATCGGGCTGGTCGATATGGCGGCACAGGCGGGTAAACTGCTGGATTATTCCGCGCACGCTTATGAATCCTTTACCGCAATCACCGTGGCCTACATCGCCATTAACGTCGTAATCATGCTGCTGATGAGCCTGGTCGAACGCAAAGTGCGCCTGCCCGGCGGCATGGGAGGCAAATAATGTACGAGTTTGACTGGAGCACCATTGTTCCCAATCTGCCCTACCTGATTAACGGCATGATTATCACGCTGAAAATCACCGCTATCGCCGTGGTGTTCGGCATTATCTGGGGCACGCTGCTGGCCGTGATGCGGCTGTCGAGATTTAAGCTCGTCAGCTGGTTCGCCAAACTGTACGTTAACCTGTTCCGCTCCGTCCCGCTGGTGATGGTGCTGCTCTGGTTTTATCTGGTGGTGCCCAGCTTTTTACAGCAGGTGCTGGGGATCTCCCCTAAAACCGATATCCGGCTGATCTCCGCAATGGTCGCCTTCGCCTTGTTTGAAGCCGCCTACTATTCGGAAATTATCCGCGCGGGCATTTTGAGTATCGCGGGCGGTCAGGGCAAGGCCGCGCTGGCGCTGGGCATGACGCAGTGGCAGGCGATGCAGCTGATTATTCTGCCGCAGGCGTTTCGCGCCATGGTGCCGCTGCTGCTGACTCAGGGTATCGTGCTGTTTCAGGATACTTCGCTGGTGTACGTCCTCAGCCTTGCCGACTTCTTCCGCACCGCCGACACTATCGGCATCAATAACGGCACCGAGATCGAGATGGTGCTGTTTGCCGGCGCGGTTTACTTTGTTATCAGCCTTAGCGCTTCGCTTTTGGTCAGCTATCTGAAGAAAAAAAGGACGGTTTAAATGATTACCCTGAAAAACGTTTCTAAGTGGTATGGTCACTTTCAGGTACTGACCGACTGCTCTACCGAAGTTAAAAAAGGCGAAGTGGTCGTGGTCTGCGGCCCTTCCGGCTCCGGCAAATCGACGCTGATCAAAACGGTCAACGGTCTTGAACCCGTTCAGCAAGGCAGCATCGCCGTCAACGGCACGGCGGTGACGGAGAAGAAAACTAATCTGGCGCAGCTGCGCGCGAAAGTCGGCATGGTTTTCCAGCATTTTGAGCTTTTCCCGCATCTGACGATTGTGGAAAACCTGACGCTGGCGCAGGTTAAAGTGCTCAGGCGTAATAAAGAAGAGGCGCGTCAGAAAGGCCTGAAGCTGCTGGAGCGCGTAGGGCTGTCTGCGCACGCCAATAAACATCCCGGTCAGCTTTCCGGCGGTCAGCAGCAGCGCGTGGCTATCGCCCGGGCGCTCTGTATGGATCCCGTCGCGATGCTGTTTGATGAACCCACTTCCGCGCTGGATCCGGAAATGATCAACGAAGTGTTGGATGTAATGGTCGAGCTGGCGAACGAAGGCATGACCATGATGGTGGTGACGCACGAGATGGGCTTTGCCCGCAAAGTGGCGAACCGGGTGATCTTTATGGATGAGGGCAAAATTATTGAGGATTCGCCGAAAGACGATTTCTTTAATAATCCCAGCTCCGATCGTGCGAAAGATTTCTTAGCCAAAATTCTGCACTAGTCCCTGAGCCAGCGCGGGCAGTAAAAAGGCCCGGCGCTTTAAATGGAATTCGACCCAGGATCTGCCGCGCGGGCAGTAAAGCAGCCCGCGCGTTTACCTGCTGCTCAGGGTTCAAAAGCCTGACGCTGAAACTGATCGTTGCCGCATTCCGGACAGCGCGTCAGCGTTTCCGGCGTATAGATAGCTCGGGTAAACTGGCATTTTTCGCAGACCAGATTGCCCAACCCGACCACCTCGCCGCTCTGATAAACGCCGTGATGATTTAAATCCTGGAAAACCTCGCGCCACTCCAGCTGGCTCTTGTCGGTGATATCCGCCAGTTCTTTCCAGACGCTTTCCCGAATAACCCGCATAAAAACGCTGTCGCCGCTGTCCGCCTGATTTTCCGTATAGCTGCGGGCGAACTCTTCCAGATCGCGGCGCACGGCGCGGGTAACGTCGTCAATCTGACTGCGCGTCAGTTCGCCGCGATTATTCATGCGCTGCCGGGCGGCCTCCACCAAAGCATCAATATCATGCTCGCCTTTATTAATTCTCTCGGTCAGAGAGGAAACCAGTTCACGATAATACTGAGCAACCTTGTTCATTTTATCTCCTGAGCGTGCCGATATATGCTTCATTCAGTTTAGCGCTAAACGGATTATTGCAGCGGGACGGCGGTGAAATTTGCCTGCCATCTTCCAGCTTGCAGAGAAATGCCCGTTGTCGGGGCGGTTACTGTTGTTGCGCCGGGGGCGGATCAGCTATGCTATGCGGATCTGAACGAACATTAAGCCCGGCGCGACTCACCAGGTGCCCGGCGCTATTTACAAAGGACCACTGGCTGCCATGCAAGAGCAATATCGCCCGGAAGAGATAGAATCCCGTGTTCAACAGCACTGGGACGAGAAGCAAACCTTTAAAGTCACCGAAGAGGAAGGCAAAGAGAAGTACTACTGCCTCTCCATGCTGCCCTATCCTTCTGGCCGCCTACATATGGGCCACGTGCGTAACTACACCATCGGCGACGTGATCTCCCGCTATCAGCGCATGTTGGGCAAAAACGTGCTGCAGCCTATCGGCTGGGATGCGTTTGGCCTGCCTGCCGAAGGCGCCGCGGTAAAAAACAACACCGCGCCAGCGCCGTGGACCTACGACAATATCGCCTATATGAAGAACCAGCTTAAGCTGCTGGGCTTTGGCTATGACTGGAGCCGCGAACTGGCAACCTGCCAGCCGGAATACTATCGCTGGGAGCAGTGGTTCTTCACCAAACTGTATGAAAAAGGCCTGGTCTACAAAAAAACCTCCGCCGTTAACTGGTGCCCGAATGACCAGACCGTGCTGGCTAACGAACAGGTTATCGACGGCTGCTGCTGGCGCTGCGACAGCAAGGTCGAGCGTAAAGAGATCCCGCAGTGGTTTATCAAAATCACCGCCTATGCCGACGAGCTGTTAAACGATCTGGACACGCTGGAAAGCTGGCCTGAGCAGGTCAAAACCATGCAGCGCAACTGGATTGGCCGCTCCGAAGGCGTGGAAATCACCTTTGACGTCAAAGACAGTGAAGAGAAGCTGACCGTCTATACTACGCGTCCGGATACCTTTATGGGCGTGACCTATCTGGGTGTTGCTGCCGGTCATCCGCTGGCCATCCAGGCCGCAATGAACAACCCCGTGCTGGCGGATTTCATCGCTGAATGCCGCAACACCAAAGTCGCCGAAGCAGAAATGGCGACAATGGAGAAAAAAGGCATGGCGACCGGTCTGTTCGCCACCCATCCGCTGACCGGCGAACAGCTGCCGGTGTGGGTCGCCAACTTCGTGCTGATGGAATACGGCACCGGCGCAGTGATGGCCGTTCCGGGCCACGATCAGCGTGACTGGGAGTTTGCCACCAAATACGATCTGCCGGTGAAGCCGGTTATCCTCAATGCGGACGGCAGCGAGCCGGATCTGAGCGCGGCAGCAATGACCGAAAAAGGCACGCTGTTCAACTCCGGCGAATTCGACGGCCTCTCCTATGAAGAAGGCTTTAACGCCATCGCCACCCGCCTGGCGGAGAAAGGCGTGGGTGAGCGCAAGGTCAATTACCGCCTGCGCGACTGGGGCGTTTCCCGTCAGCGCTACTGGGGCGCGCCAATCCCTATGGTAACGCTGGAGGACGGCACGGTTATGCCGACGCCGGAAGATCAGCTGCCGGTGATCCTGCCGGAAGATGTCACCATGGACGGCATCACCAGCCCGATTAAAGCCGATCCCGAGTGGGCAAAAACCACCGTCAACGGCCGGCCGGCGTTGCGTGAAACCGACACCTTCGACACCTTCATGGAGTCATCCTGGTACTACGCGCGCTATACCTGCCCGGATTTCGACAAAGGGATGCTGGATCCGGCTGCGGCCAACTACTGGCTGCCGGTCGATCAGTATGTAGGCGGCATCGAACACGCGATCATGCACCTGCTTTACTTCCGCTTCTTCCACAAGCTGCTGCGCGACGCCGGTCTGGTCAGCTCCAATGAGCCAGCCAAACGCCTGCTCTGCCAGGGCATGGTGCTGGCTGACGCCTTCTACTGGCTGGGCGCCAACGGCGAGCGCAACTGGGTATCGCCGGTTGACGTAACCGTCGAGCGCGACGAAAAAGGCCGCATCGTGAAGGCCACCGACGAAGCGGGCCACGAGCTGGTGTACGCGGGCATGAGCAAAATGTCCAAGTCGAAAAACAACGGTATCGATCCACAGGTCATGGTCGAGCGCTACGGCGCGGATACCGTGCGTCTGTTTATGATGTTCGCCTCTCCGGCCGAAATGACGCTGGAATGGCAGGAGTCCGGCGTGGAAGGCGCTAACCGCTTCCTGAAGCGCGTGTGGAAGCTGGTCTTTGAACATACTGCGAAAGGCCCGGCTGGCGCGCTCGACCTGAACAGCCTTAATGAAGATCAGAAGTCGCTGCGTCGCGATCTGCACAAAACCATCGCTAAAGTCTCGGACGATATTGGCCGTCGCCAGACCTTTAACACCGCCATCGCCGCCATTATGGAGCTGATGAACAAACTGGCGCGCGCGCCGCAGGAAGAGCCGCAGGATCGGGCGCTGATGCATGAAGCGCTGCTGGCCGTCGTGCGTATGCTCTATCCTTTCACCCCGCACGCCTGCTTCACCCTGTGGGAAGCGCTGGGCGGCGAAGGCGAAGTGGATAATGCGCCGTGGCCGCAGGCTGACGACGCCGCAATGGTAGAGGATTCTCTGCTGGTGGTGGTGCAGGTAAATGGCAAGGTTCGCGGCAAGATCACCGTTCCGGCGGATGCGACTCAGGAGCAGGTGCAGGCGCGTGCCGCACAGGAGCATCTGGTCGCAAAATATCTTGATGGCGTAACTATTCGTAAAGTGATTTACGTTCAGGGCAAGCTGCTTAACCTGGTCGTGGGTTAATGTCAGGAGGAAGCGTGCGACAGATTATCTCTTTGCTTATCGCCGGGCTGGTGTTGCTTACCGCCGGCTGTGGCTATCACCTGCGCGGAACCACGTCGGTTCCGCACGAAATGAAAACCATGATCGTGGATACGGGCGATCCGTACGGGCCGCTGGCGCGTGCCGTTCGTGAGCAGCTGCGTCTTAACAACGTAACCGTGCTGGAAAAACCGGGCCTGCGCAAAGACGTGCCGTCGCTGCGTCTGGGGACGGAAACTCAGGGACGCGACACCGCGTCTATTTTCCAGGATGGTAAAACCGCCGAGTACTCGCTGGTGATGACCGTTAACGCGCAGGTATTGATCCCGAATAAAGGCATCTATCCGCTGAGCGCCACGGTTTATCGCTCCTTCTTTGATAACCCGCTGGCGGCGCTGGCGAAAGATTCCGAGCAGGACATCATCATCAGTGAAATGCGCGTGCAGGCTGCCCAGCAGCTGGTGCGTAAGCTGCTGACCGTCCACGCGGCGGAAAACGACAGCTCCGTCAATACGCTGGGGAATTCACCGCCTGCGATTGACCAGACTTCATCGCGCGCTGTTTTACCAGATAGCTCTTACGCCAGATGATCAGGATCTATCCTGAACAGCTTGTCGCGCAGCTCCGTGAGGGGCTGCGCGCCTGCTATATTCTGAGCGGTAATGAACCGCTGCTGCTGCAGGAGGCGCAGGATGCCGTACGAGCCGGCGCCCAGCAGCAGGGCTTCACCGAACATTTCAGCGTCGCGGTCGATCAACAGACCGACTGGGACGCCATCTATTCAACCTGTCAGGCGCTCAGCCTGTTCGCCAGCCGCCAGACGCTGCTTTTATCGCTGCCGGAAAACGGCCCGAATGCCGCGATAGCGGAAAAGCTGCTGACGCTGTCCACGCTGCTGCACGAGGATATTCTGCTGCTGCTGCGCGCGCCTAAACTGACCAAAGCTCAGGAAAACAGCGCGTGGTTTAAAGCGCTCAGCGTCAACGCGGTTATCGTGCCCTGTCAGACGCCCGAGCAGGCTCAGCTGCCTCGCTGGGTAAACGCGCGCGCGAAAAGCATGCGGCTGACGGTGGACGATGCAGCCGTGCAGCTGCTCTGCTACTGCTACGAAGGCAATCTGCTGGCGCTGTCGCAGGCGCTGGAACGCCTTTCGCTGCTCTGGCCGGACGGCAAATTAACGCTGCCCAGAGTGGAACAGGCGGTTAATGACGCCGCCCATTTTACGCCCTTTCACTGGGTGGATGCGCTGCTGGCCGGCAAAAGCAAGCGGGCGCAGCATATTTTGCGCCAGCTGAAAGCGGAAGAGAGCGAGCCGGTGATCCTGCTGCGCACGCTGCAAAGAGAGCTGCTGACATTGCTGACGCTACAGCGGCAAATGCAGCAGGCGCCGCTGCGCACGCTGTTTGACCAGCATCGCGTCTGGCAGAACCGTCGCCCGCTGTTTACGGAGGCCCTGCAGCGGCTGACGGCGAAACAGCTGGCGCAGGCGGTGAGGCTGCTGACGCGTATCGAACTGACGATCAAGCAGGATTATGGTCAGGCTGTCTGGCGCGAGCTGGAAACGCTGTCGCTGCTGCTCTGCACCACTGCTTTTCCCGAGACCTTCTGCGATGACTGAACCGGCCACGCTCCAGGCGCTGTTTGGCGGCACCTTCGATCCTGTCCACTACGGCCATCTTCGCCCGGTGGAAACGCTGGCCGCCCGGCTTGGCCTGCAAAAGATTACCCTGTTGCCCAACAACGTGCCGCCCCATCGCCCTCAGCCGGAAGCCTCTCCGGCCCAGCGCGTAAAAATGCTTTCTCTGGCTATCGCTAATAATTCACTTTTTGATATCGACCAGCGCGAATTACAGCGTCAGACTCCCTCGTGGACGATTGATACATTAATTGAGCTTCGCCGGGAGCGTGGAGAACAGCAGCCGCTGGGGTTTATTATCGGTCAGGATTCCCTGCTGACGCTGCATAAATGGCATCGCTGGCAGGAGCTGCTGGATTATTGCCATCTGCTGGTTTGTAAACGTCCCGGCTATGCCGAAAACATGGCCACGCCGGAACAGCAGCACTGGCTTGACACGCACCGCACAGAAGATATTTCGCGGCTGCATCATTTTCCCGCCGGATCGGTTTTTCTTGCTGATACGTTGCTGCTGCCGATTTCCGCTACCGAGATCCGGCAACGCCGCCGCGCCGGCCTTTCCTGCGACGGGATGCTGCCAGAGGCAGTGATTAACTGGATAAACCAGCAAAATCTTTATCCGGCACAAAAATAATTATTTCGTTCATAACGCTGCTTTATATCCCTTAAATAAAGCAGCGGATTTTGTACGAAGCTGATTCAGCCTTTTTACAGAATGCCTTTCCTTTTTTATCAAGCCTTTACTTTTAGCAAAACTTGTCCTTCTTATAAGCGCATTGGATTAAAGCGGCTGGCATGGTGCCTGGTTTCGGCGTAACGGCGCAGGTCATCAACGGTCGTGACGAGTGCGGCGGCAGCGCCCTGCCCATCTACCGGGAAATGAACTGGGATTACAACGCAAAAAATCCGGGCGGCAAAAGCTACGCCTGTAAGCGGGTAGGTTAGCAAACGCCTTATAGCGCCTTCAAAAAAGGCGACTATACCGAATGCGTTAAAACGCATTTTCCCGCCCTGGTGATAACCGACAAATAACCGTTAACGGCATAAAGCTACAACTTCGTTAACACAGGCGGAAGAGCCGTTGCGCGCTTGCGCTTTTTTCTTTCTGTCGACGGCCGTACCTCTGCGGCCGTCATCTCTTCTCCGGGGCAACTATCGGCCCGGCAGCCATTGACTCTCAGCCGGGGGCTGTTATTCTCCGCTGCCATGTTTTTTACCCGGCGGCTACACAAGCTCACAATTATTCGACTCAGGAACGTGGATCTTCCGCGCCGACGTGGGATAATAGCGCTTCCGCCTGGCGGACAGACATCTCATTCAACCGTATTCAGAGGGGAACCTTTTGCAAGGTCAAGCACTCCAGGAATTCGTCATCGATAAAATTGACGATTTGAAAGGCCAGGATATTGTCACTGTTAACGTACAGGGCAAATCCAGTATCACCGACTGCATGATTATCTGTACCGGTACCTCAACGCGCCATGTCGCCTCTATCGCCGATCACGTGGTGCAGGAATCGCGCGCGGCGGGGCTGAAGCCGCTGGGCGTTGACGGCAAAGCCGCCGCCGAGTGGGTGGTGGTCGATCTGGGCGATGTGATCGTCCACGTGATGCAGGAAGAGAGCCGTCGTCTCTACGAACTCGAAAAGCTCTGGAGCTAATCCGTGAAGCTGCAGCTGGTTGCCGTCGGCACGAAAATGCCTGACTGGGTGCAAACCGGATTTATGGAATACCTGCGCCGTTTTCCCAAGGATATGCCGTTTGAGCTGACTGAAGTGCCGGCCGGCAAACGCGGGAAGAACGCCGACATCAAACGCATTCTGGAAAAGGAAGGCGAAATGATGCTGGCGGCGGTGGGCAAAGGCAACCGCATCGTGACGCTGGATATTCCGGGGCAGCCGTGGGAAACGCCGCAGCTGGCGACGCAGCTGGAGCGCTGGAAGCAGGACGGCCGCGACGTCAGCCTGCTGATCGGCGGCCCGGAAGGCCTGGCGCCCGCCTGCAAGGCTGCCGCCGAGCAGAGCTGGTCGCTCTCCACGCTGACGCTGCCTCACCCTTTGGTGCGCGTGCTGGTGGCGGAAAGCCTTTATCGGGCATGGAGTATTACCACTAATCACCCTTACCATCGCGAATAGCCCTTAACTGGACAGATTAACGCAGCGGATGAAATTACAACGTAACGCCTTTCGTGACTATACCGCCGAGCAGACGCTGTTTGTTCGGCGGGCAATGATCGCTTTTTTCGGCATCTTACTGCTTTCCGGCATCCTGGTAGCTAATCTCTATCATCTGCAAATTATCCGCTACACCGATTACAGTACCCGCTCTAACGAAAACCGCATCAAGCTGGTGCCTGTCGCGCCAAGCCGCGGCATTATTTACGATCGTAACGGTACGCCGCTGGCGCTGAACCGCACTATCTATCAGATTGAGCTGGTGCCCGAGAAGGTCGAAAACCTCGAAAAAACGCTGCTGGCGCTGCGCCCGGTGGTCGACCTGACCGATGAAGATATCGTCGCCTTTGAAAAAGAGCGCAAGCGTTCGCGCCGCTTTACCTCTATTCCGGTAAAAACCGGGCTGAATGAGGTGCAGGTCGCACGTTTCGCGGTGAATCAATACGCTTTTCCCGGCGTGGAAGTCAAAGGCTACCAGCGCCGCTACTATCCTTACGGCTCAGCCCTCACCCACGTGCTGGGCTATGTTTCCAAGATCAACGATCGCGACGTTGAGCGACTGGATAAAGAAGGCAAATGGCCTAACTACGCGGCCACGCACGATATCGGCAAGCTGGGCATAGAGCGCTACTACGAGGATATGCTGCACGGCAAAACCGGCTATGAAGAGGTCGAGGTCAATAACCGTGGCCGCGTGATCCGCCAGCTACACGAACAGTCGCCGCAGGCGGGTCAGGATATCTGGCTGACTATCGATCTCAAGCTGCAACAGTATATCGAAACGCTGCTGGCGGGCAGCCGCGCCGCCGTGGTGGTAACCGATCCGCGCAGCGGCGAAATCCTGGCGATGGTTTCCATGCCCAGCTACGATCCGAACCTGTTTGTCGACGGCATCAGCAGCAAAGATTACAACAAGCTGCTGAAGGATCCGAACCGCCCGTTGATTAACCGTACGACTCAGGGCGCCTATCCGCCAGCCTCCACGGTAAAACCCTATATTGCCGTTTCGGCGCTTTCCGCCGGCGTAATCAATAAAAACACCAGCCTGTTCGATCCGGGATGGTGGCAGCTGCCCGGCTCTGAAAAACGCTTCCGCGACTGGAAGCACTGGGGCCACGGCCACCTTAACGTCACCAAATCGCTGGAAGAATCCGCCGATACCTTCTTCTATCAGGTCGCCTACGATATGGGCATCGACCGGCTTTCCGAATGGATGGGTAAATTTGGCTACGGCCATCTTTCCGGTATCGATCTGGTGGAAGAAACCGCCGGCAACATGCCGACCCGCGAATGGAAAATGAAGCGCTTTAAAAAACCCTGGTATCAGGGCGACACCATTCCGGTAGGTATCGGCCAGGGCTACTGGACGGCCACGCCGGTGCAGATGAACAAAGCGATGATGATCCTGATTAACGACGGCATCGTGCGTACGCCGCATCTGATGATGGCCAACAAGGTGAATAACGTTACCGTGCCGTGGAAGCAGCCGGCGATCCCGCCGGTCGCCGATATTCATTCCGGCTACTGGGAAATCGCCAAGGACGGCATGTATGGCGTAGCCAACCGACCTAACGGCACGGCGCGCAAAAGTTTTTCCGACGCGCCTTATAAAATCGCTGCCAAGTCAGGAACGGCGCAGGTATTCGGCCTGAAAGAGAACGAAACCTATAACGCCCATAAAATTTCCGAACTGCTGCGCGACCATAAGCTGATGACCGCTTTTGCGCCTTACGATCATCCTCGGGTAGCGGTGGCGATGATCCTGGAAAACGGCGGCGCGGGGCCAGCGGTCGGCACCATTATGCGGCAAATTCTCGACCATATTATGCTCGGGGACAACAATACCAACCTGCCAGACGCCGCTCCGGTGCCGTCTGGCTATGAAGGCGAATAACCATGAACGATCGGCACCAGAAAAGCACTATCTGGACGAGGATCCACGTCGACCCGACCTTTTTTATTCTGATTTCCGCCCTGCTGGTTTACAGCGCGCTGGTTATCTGGAGCGCCAGCGGCCAGGATCCGGGCATGATGGAGCGCAAGCTGGGCCAGATTGCGATGGGCGTGGTGATCATGCTGGTCATGGCGCAGATCCCGCCGCGCGTTTACGAAGGCTGGGCGCCCTATCTTTACATCCTTTGTGTGATCCTGCTGATAGCCGTGGACGCTTTCGGCCATATCAGTAAAGGCGCGCAGCGCTGGCTGGATCTGGGCGTGGTGCGCTTTCAGCCCTCGGAAATAGCCAAAATAGCCGTGCCGCTAATGGTGGCGCGCTTTATCAACCGCGACGTCTGTCCGCCCACGCTTAAAAACACCGCGATTGCGCTGGTGCTGATCTTTATGCCCACGCTGCTGGTGGCGGCGCAGCCCGATCTGGGAACGGCTATCCTGATCGCCTCCTCCGGCCTGTTTGTGCTGTTTTTATCAGGCATGAGCTGGAAGCTGATCCTCGTGGCCGTGATGCTGGTCGCCGCCTTCATTCCGGTGCTCTGGTTCTTCCTGATGCACGACTACCAGCGCGACCGCGTCATGATGCTGCTGGATCCGGAAAGCGATCCGCTGGGCGCGGGCTACCATATTATTCAGTCCAAAATCGCTATCGGCTCCGGCGGGCTGCGCGGCAAAGGCTGGCTGCACGGCACCCAGTCGCAGCTGGAGTTTTTACCCGAGCGTCACACCGACTTTATCTTTGCCGTGCTGGCCGAAGAGCTGGGCCTGGTCGGCGTGCTGGTGCTGCTGGTGCTCTATATTCTGGTGATCATGCGCGGCCTGCTGATGGCGGCCAGAGCGCAAACCACCTTTGGTCGCGTGATGGCAGGCGGCCTGATGCTGATCTTCTTTGTTTATGTCTTTGTGAATATTGGCATGGTCAGCGGTATATTACCCGTGGTCGGCGTCCCGCTGCCGCTGGTAAGCTACGGCGGCTCCGCCCTGATTGTTCTGATGGCCGGGTTTGGCATTATTATGTCGATCCATACCCACCGTAAACTGTTGTCGAAAAGCGTTTAAGAGGCTTATATGCGTAAGGATTGGCTCTGGATTAGTCTGGCAGCGGCGCTGCTGGCAGGCTGTGTTACTGAACAACAGCAGGCACCGGTTACACAGCAACAGCAAACCTATAACGGCCCGGTCGTTGAAATCGGCGGCGTCGAGCCGCGCTACGAGCCGTTAAGCCCCAATGCCAACCAGGATTATCGGGTCAACGGCCAGAACTACCGCATCGTCACCGATCCGTCTAATTTCAGCGAAACCGGGCTGGCCAGCTGGTATAGCGAATCGGCCGACGGCAGCCGCACGGCGATTGGCGAGCAGTACGATCCGCAGGCGCTGACGGCGGCGCACCCTACTCTGCCGCTGCCGTCCTATGTGCGCGTCACCAACCTGGCGAACGGACGACAAATCGTGGTGCGGGTCAACGATCGCGGGCCTTACAAGCCGGGCCGCATTATCGATCTGTCCAAAGCGGCGGGCGATCGCCTGAATATTTCCAATAACTCCCGCGTGAAGGTGGACTTTATTAAGGTCGCGCCGGACGGCTCGGTTTCCGGCCCCGGCACCATCGGCACCACGGTCGCGAAACAAAGCTACGCGCTGCCGCCTCGCCCGGATCTCAGCGGCGGCATGGTGGTAATGGGCGGCGCGGCGGCGGCACAGGGCATGACAAGCGCGCAGGAAAGCACCGGCGCCTCGTCTTCTGAACAAACACCGCCTGACGTCCGGCCCGTGGATAACAGCACGCTCAGCAGCGACGACAACCTGGGCGCGCCGGTACGCAGCAGCGGCTTTTTAGGCGCGCCGCAGCCGTTGGCCAATGGCGTCCTGGAAGGCAGCGAGCCTGCACCAGCGGAACCGGCACCGGTGCCGACTCAGCCAGCCCCTGTCTCGGCGCCAGCCGCAGCGACTTCGGCACCGGCCGCAGCCGGAACGGCCTTTACGGTGCAGGCGGGCGCGCTGAAAGATGGCGCACGCGCACAGCAGCTGGCGGCCTCGCTGAGCAAACAATTTGGCGTGCCGGGCAGCGTTGACGCGCGCGGCGGCGTTTATCGCGTGCAGCTGGGGCATTTTACCTCGCGTCAGCAGGCGGCAGCGCTGCAGCAACGGCTTGCCAGCGAAGCCAACCTCACCTCTTTCGTGACCACGGCAGCTGGCAAAATGTGATAACGATCCGGCAATCCATCTTTACCTGGCGTTACGCTGTATGAGCCAGGTAAAGACGGATGCCGCTCCGAAATGCATTTGCTATAGTGAGTCACTTTTTTTTAACTTAGCCATGGATGTTGTTGTCCCCGACATGAATACTCTGACCTCTTCCCAACTGTTCAAACGCCTGACGGCAGGTTCGCTGATCGCCCTCAGCCTTACCGCCTTCGCCCACGCTGAAGACGTGAACATCAAAACCATGATCCCGGGCGTGCCGGATATTGATGCCGAAGCCTATGTGCTGATCGATTACAACTCTGGCAAAGTGCTGGCGGAGAAAAACGCCGACGCGCGCCGCGATCCGGCCAGCCTGACAAAAATGATGACCAGCTACGTGATTGGCCAGGCGGTCAAAGCGGGCAAAATTCATCAGGATGATATGGTCACCGTGGGTAAAGATGCCTGGGCGACCGGCAACCCGGTGTTTAAAGGCTCTTCGCTGATGTTCCTGAAGCCGGGCGATCGCGTGCCGGTTTCGCAGCTGACTCGCGGTATCGTGCTTCAGTCCGGCAACGACGCCTGTGTGGCGATGGCCGACTATGTCGCAGGCAGTCAGGACACCTTTGTCGGCTTGATGAATAACTACGTTAAGGCGCTGGGTCTGCAAAATACCCATTTCCAGACCGTACACGGCCTGGACGCCGAAGGTCAGTACAGCTCGGCGCGCGATATGGCGCTGATCGGCCAGGCGCTGATCCGTGACGTGCCGGATGAGTACTCGGTCTATAAAGAAAAAGATTTCACCTTTAACAATATCCGCCAGACCAACCGCAACGGCCTGCTGTGGGATACCAGCCTGAACGTTGACGGCATCAAAACCGGCCACACCAATGCGGCAGGCTATAACATCGTCGCTTCCGCGACCGAAGGCCAGATGCGTCTGATTTCGGCCGTGCTGGGTGGACGTACCTTTAAAGGCCGCGAAGTAGAGAGCAAAAAGCTGCTGACCTGGGGCTTCCGCTTCTTTGAAACCGTGGCGCCACTGAAAGCCGGTAAAGAGTTCGCCTCCGAGCCGGTGTGGTTCGGCAACAGCGACCGCGTGCAGCTGGGCGTGCAGAAAGACGTTTACCTGACTATCCCTCGCGGCCGCATGAAGGATCTGAAAGCCAGCTACACGCTGAGCAACACCGAACTGCACGCGCCGCTGGCGAAAAACCAGGTGGTCGGCACCATCAACTTCCAGCTGGACGGCAAAACCATTGAGCAGCATCCGCTGGTGGTGCTGAACGATATGCCGGAAGGCGGATTCTTCGGCCGTATCGTTGACTACATCAAGCTGATGTTCCATCACTGGTTTGGCTAAATCTGTCGCGTTCCGCGCTTGATTTCGGCCTGAATGGCCCGCATATTGATATTATCTGTAGGCTCCCGCTGTTGGCGGGAGTCTTTGTTTTAGCGTTACCGGAGCCCCTATGAAAACCAATCTTAAAGAACTGCTCGAATTTCCTACCCCGTTCACCTATAAAGTGATGGGTCTGGCGCAGCCGGAACTGGTTGATCAAGTAGTTGAAGTCGTACAGCGCCATGCGCCTGGCGATTACTCTCCGGATGTAAAACCCAGCAGCAAAGGCAACTATCACTCGGTTTCTATTACCATTACGGCGACCCATATCGAGCAGGTGGAAACGCTGTATGACGAGCTGGGCAAAATAGAAATCGTGCGGATGGTGCTGTAGCCATCACCGATCGGGGGCTGACCACGGCCCTCGTTCGGCGTTATACTCCCTTCTTTACTCCCTGACCGGACTTTCCATGCATCAGGATACCCTACTCGTTCGTCAGCTCGGTTTGCAGCCCTGGGCGCCCGTCTCTCAGGCCATGCACGATTTTACCAATCAGCGCGGCGCGGAAACGCCTGACGAAATCTGGCTGGTGGAACACCCGCCGGTATTTACTCAAGGCCAGGCCGGTAAAGCGGAGCATCTGCTGATGCCGGGCGATATCCCGGTTATGCAGAGCGATCGCGGCGGACAGGTCACCTATCACGGGCCAGGTCAGCAGGTCATGTACGTGCTGATAAACCTGAAACGGCGCAAAACCGGCGTGCGGGAGCTGGTTACCGCCATTGAGCAAACGGTGATTGCCACGCTGGCGCACTACGATATCGAGGCCGCTGCCCGGCCGGATGCGCCCGGCGTTTACGTCGAGGGCAAAAAAATCTGCTCGCTGGGCCTGCGCATCCGCAACGGCAGCTCTTTTCACGGGCTGGCTTTGAACGTGGATATGGATCTTGCGCCTTTTCTGCGCATCAATCCCTGCGGCTACGCCGGGCTGGAGATGACACAAATCAGCGCCTATAAAAAGGGCGTGACGCTGGCCGACGTGCAGCCGTTGTTAATCAAGCATTTTGCCCGCGAGCTGGCGATAGCGGACGTAAAGTGGCTGGACGAGCGAACGCCATAAATTTACAATTCCGTCACATTTTCTCCTCTGCCCTGGCTGAAACCCGCGCCGCGAGGTGATATAATTTTTGCGCTTTTCTCAAAAAAATTTGAACGTCACGCGGCTGATTAGCGCATGCCAACCTGGAAACAGCAAGATTATGAGTAAACCTATTCAGATGGAACGCGGCGTTAAGTACCGCGACGCAGATAAGATGGCGCTGATCCCGGTCAAAACCGTGGTCACCGAACGCACAGAGATTTTACGTAAGCCGGAGTGGATGAAAATCAAACTCCCTGCCGACTCCAGCCGCATTCAGGGCATTAAAGCCGCCATGCGTAAAAACGGTCTGCACTCCGTCTGTGAAGAGGCTTCCTGCCCTAACCTTGCAGAATGTTTTAACCACGGCACCGCCACCTTTATGATCCTGGGCGCGATTTGTACCCGCCGCTGTCCTTTCTGCGACGTGGCGCATGGGCGTCCCGTGCAGCCCGACGCCAACGAGCCGGAAAAGCTGGCGCAGACCATCGCCGATATGGGCCTGCGCTACGTGGTGATCACTTCCGTTGACCGCGATGACCTGCGCGACGGCGGCGCTCAGCACTTTGCCGACTGCATCACTGCTATCCGCGCTAAAAATCCGACCATTAAAATCGAAACGCTGGTGCCGGACTTCCGTGGCCGTATGGATCGCGCGCTGGATATTCTGAACGCCACGCCGCCGGACGTGTTTAACCACAACCTTGAGAACGTACCGCGCGTATACCGCCAGGTTCGTCCCGGCGCCAACTATGAGTGGTCGCTGAAGCTGCTGGAGCGCTTTAAAGAAGCGCATCCTGAGATCCCGACCAAATCAGGCCTGATGGTGGGTCTGGGCGAAACCAATGCCGAGATCGTGGAAGTGATGCGCGATTTACGCCGTCACGGTGTGACCATGCTGACGCTGGGGCAGTATCTTCAGCCAAGCCGCCACCATTTACCGGTACAGCGCTACGTCAGTCCGGCGGAATTTGACGAAATGAAAGAGGCGGCGATGGAAATGGGCTTTACCCACGCGGCCTGCGGCCCGTTCGTGCGTTCTTCCTACCATGCGGATATGCAGGCGAAAGGCCTGGAAGTGAAATAACTCTTTACATATTTGCAACAAAAACAAAAACGGATGACCCTGTCATCCGTTTTTTTATCGCTTAACGCGGGCGTTACTCTTTATGAGCAACCTGTTCAGCCGCTTTTTCTTCAGCGACAGGCGCTTTCTTCGCGGAGGTGTCATCGTCGCTCATCGCCTTTTTAAAGCCTTTGATCGCCGAACCCAGATCGCCGCCCAGCGAGCGTAACTTGTTGGTTCCAAAAAGCAATACAATCAGAGCGCCAATAATCAGCAGTTTGGCAATACTGATACCTTCCATACACACCTTCTTTATTTAACCGGACCGGTAAAGGTCAATAAGCATAAAGTGTATTAACGCGCAGATTGTCGGTCAATACAAACTGCCATCTGTAACAGAGTAATATCTGCACAGCGGCCTGCGAAATGATATCAGATAAAGCGGCTCAGGAAAGCCTGAAATCGCGGATGTTGGGGGCTGGTGTACCACAACGCGTTATCAATGCCACACCATTGTTCCATAGCGGTATGGTGATATCACCCGTTGCCCTCTCACTCCGAAGCGTTCCTTACCCAATATTTCAAAGCTTCCGCGAGCTGATAAGTTCAGGGCGAGCAAAACGGCGATTCTCCAGCACCGGCAGCACGCTACGCGCATGAGCGATACGGGCGGGATCCAAATCAGCAAAAAGCAATATCGGCGCTTCAGCCGCCCTGGCTATCGCCACGCCCAGCGGATCGACCGTCAGGCTGCAACCAATATTACGCGGGCCGCAGTCGCCGACGGCCACCATATAACAGGTGTTTTCCAGCGCACGCGCCGTTACCAGCACCTCCCAGTGCATCTCCTTCAGCGGCCCTCTCACCCAGGCGGCTGGCAGCACCAGCACTTCCGCGCCGTCCAGCGCCAGACGACGAGCCTGTTCAGGAAAACGCACGTCGTAACAGGTCATCAGACCCACTTGCATACCGGCAACTTCCACCAGCGGCGGCACCTCGTCACCGGCGGTGACATTGCGGGATTCCTGCATGGTAAAAGCGTCATAAAGATGCAGCTTGTCGTAGCGGGCAAGGATTTCGCCATTGCGAATGACGATAAGCACATTCAGCGCTTTGCCGTTATCGGTCGGCACGTGTACGGTCATTATTGTGGTTAACCCGTTGCCGCGACTGGCTGCACGGATTTCGTTTAAAAATGGCCCGTCCAGCGGCTGAGCGGCTTTCAGCACCAAATCCGGATCGGCGATATCACGAGCCAGCACGGCTTCCGGTAAAACGAGCAGATCGGCACCGCCGGCCAGCGCCCTGGTCATTAAGTCCGTACAGGTTGCCGCATTCTCCTGCCAGCTACGGCTGACCGCAAACTGTCCTGAAGCCACTTTCATTATGTCTCTCCGTGGGGATAAAAAGCGTGCGCATCGAGATTTTTAATCAGGTAGCGGGGAGCCTCGCTATAGCCTTCCCGGCTATAAAAGGCGTTAGCCTTGGTGCGCTGCTCATGGCAGTGGACTTCCATCCGATCGCAGCCGTGGGCTTTTGCCAGCTTCTCGGCGTGGCTTAACAGTTGATGTCCGACGCCTTCGCTACGCTTGCCGTCCGCGATACAAAAATAGCTGATGCGCGCGAAATCCCCCGCCAGCGCCAGCTGCGGAATAAAATGTAGCGAGAGAAAGCCTAATACGGTGCTGCCCTGCTCGGCAATCAGCAGCTGTTCTGCCCTGTCGTCGATCAGCTGCGCCAGACGACGCTCAATAAAGACTTCGGTGTTGGCATAGCCCAGTTCGGTTAACAGCGCGCTCAGGGCAAAACCGTCGTGCGTATTCGCCAGTCGGATCCTCATTCTCTCTCCTGTTAATTGCGGCCCGCTCAGGGCGTCAGCGCTTTTCTTCTACAGGTTATATAGCCTGACTGACACGATAAGCAACCCGACCGACGCCGACGCCTGTTACAGAATAAGCCGCGTTTGGGCTTCACAGACCGCAAAACAGGCATCTGCACCCGGCGCAGTTAACGATGACTGTTTCGTTTATCACGTTTTGGCACACTCTTTACGCAAACAGGAAGAAGCGCTAACAGGACAGGATCTTTGCGCACGCAAGCAGAGAGCAGGACTCGCAGGCGGAAATCTGTGCGGCACGCATGCACTGAGCATTAAGGGAACCTACGCGGCACGCCAGCAAAGGGCGGTACTTACAGACGGTAACCTGCACGACACGCAAGCACAGAGCATTAAAGGAACCTGCGCGGCAGGCCAACAGAGGGCGGAACTTACAGGCGGCAATCAGCGCGACACGCATGCACAGAGCATTAAGGGAACCTTTGCAACACGCAGGCAAAGAGCAGTACTTACACAGGCGGGAACCTGCGCAATATGCAGGCACAGAGCAGTACGGGAACTTTCGCAACAGCTATCCGGCTTACAGGCTCACCTGGCCGGGCATTCCATGGAGACGAGGCATCACTCAGGCGAAAAAAAACCCGCCATAAGGCGGGTTTTTAAAATTCTGTCTGATAACTTAAATAGCGGCAACGTTAGCAGCAGATGGGCCTTTGGCACCGTTGGTGATTTCGAACTCTACGCGCTGACCTTCAGCCAGAGTTTTGAAACCGTTGCTCTGGATGGCAGAGAAGTGAACGAACACGTCTTTGCTACCATCTTCAGGAGTAATGAAACCGAATCCTTTGGACTCATTAAACCACTTAACGCTACCTTTGATCTTAGACATCTATATTACCTTTACATGAAAAATGGACACTAAACTGTGTCGACGGTTAGTACAGCAATTGCTGAGCCTTTTGTCCAGTAGCCTTTCACGAAAAAGTGATAAATATCGCTTTTTTTACGCATCAATTTTAATTTTAGCGTGCGCCTGTTGTTAAAACTGCCAGCGCAGCCAGGCAAAATAGACGTTGCCGTTGTTGTAAGTCCCCGGAATATAAGTCATCTGGAAGGTGGCATCACGAAAACCTATTGAAGCAAGCGGCAAAACCGCCGGAACCGGGATATATTTCCAGTTGTCTCTTGCCGTTACCCCAGCCGTATAGCCCAACCCCAGCCGAAAATCTTTATTGCGCAGCGGCTGCCAGATTTTTTCCCAGCCGTAGCCGCCGAAGGGTTCCCATTTGTTAAAGGAGTCCTTGAAGGCCATCACGTACAGGCCGTTCCAGTTGCCTTTTTCGTCATAGCGCGACATGCCGCCGCCTGCACCCCAGGGGCGCTCGTTGTATTTATCAATATGCGCCTGGTCGTAAGTCCAGCGGTTGTGCCAGGTGATAGCCGGCACGTAAAGGTCGTAATGCTGCGGCTCGTTCCAGGTCGTGCTGACGCCGTCGCTAAAATTTTGCCAGCCGCCGGAGATCGCGGCGCCCAGTGTTTGTGCCTGAGCTGTAGCGGACAGGCTTCCTGCGCCTGCCAGGCTCAGGAAAAGAAGAAAAAAGCGAAAAAATGTCATTTTAATCTACCGCTCACCCGTGGTGCTGTTAAAAAATCTCTGCCGTTGCTGATTAAAAACGGCAGGCCTGGTCATATTGTTAATCCGGCCCCTATTGTAATTACCGCCATTAAACGGTTCATGAATGCACAGCGAACAAATTTTCAACTGTGCAAATTTTTTTAAAGTTGAGCCGGTCGACATTGCGGTTATGCAAAGTTCTCTTTTTTTTCTGATTAAAAACGGGACGAAATAATGCGCTAATGGGGTCAGTTACAATCATGAATTGTTTTAATGGAGTTTGATCTGGATCATTTATTTAGCGCAATTAATGCTTATTTAACCAAAAAAAGAAATAAAAGCGCCCAAAGTAACAATATTCATCGTCTCCCTATTGTAAATAAAAGGAAAGAACTGGGTTATCTCTTTTGAATCATGTTGTTATGGGTTAATATCATTTCACGAAACTGATAAATATTATTTATCGATCTATACGCGTTTTTTGGTAAAATTAATCCTGGTTAACACAGAAATTTAAGGAGCCGACGTGAGAATACGATGCGGGAGATGTGGGCACGCAGAGCTCATTTTCACGACTCGCGGCGACCGCTTTGGCGATCATCACGGGGCGATATGTGCGTATTGTTGGAAACCCATCACCTTAAAAGATTGCCTGTTTCGTCAGGCTATCGCGGTAACTGAGCAGGATGAAGCCGACATATTCCATCAGTTACCGGATAAAAAGGAAAAAATGACCGCGGCGTCCGCTCTGGCGAAACCGGCGGGCAAAAGGTGACAATACGCGCGTATTGCCACCTGATGACTAATCAGAAAAGTACTTTAAAGACGCCGGTTAACGTCAGCAGGCCGACAATAAAAATAATCGCAATAATCCAGAGAATAATCTTCATTCCATTTTCCTCAGCCAGATAAAAAAATTACTACTGTGTAGCCACTTGATTATAGAAGAAGATTTCCGTCCTGCCGTTTTCGCCGTCCGTTTTTTCCGGCCCCCGCCCGTGGTAAAACAGCCTCCGTCGCTTTTCATGATGACCTTTTACCGCTTCGTTCGCAGACGTTCCTGACCTCTGCCAGCAATTTAGTACCATTTTTCGCCTTTTATCCTTAAATCATTGTGATTTCAGGCACCTTCACGGTGTTTAAATAAAAATAGTTAAAAATCAATGAATTAAATAAATATCCAGCCATGCATTTTTTAAGCGACAGCGATCGCACTTTGCGCTTTCTTTACAGAGGAATCTTAGGCGCGCAGGCAGGCGCTGGCTAGACTTAACAGGGCTTGCGATACCAATCCCTGACGGTAATAAGGAGATCTTATGAGCACTCTGGACAGCAGCCTGGGTCGATACAGCCTGAAGGCAAAAAACGAGGGCGATCATATCCACGGCTCAATTGCCATTAATGATGAAGGCGGCTCGCCGCTGACGCTGCAGGAGTTCGATGAGCATTATCTGGATGATGTGATCAATAACGTTATCTATCCTGTCACCGGCGGCAACCGTGCCATTACCAACGCCTTCAAAGAAGAGCTGGTGAAGGCCGGGTTTAAACAGCCGCACTGACAGCGTAAGGGCCAACTTTCGTGGCCCTTTTTTTATGACGAGCCTGTGGTCGGCAGGGTCAAAAAGCGCTGCATGCTTTCCGCCTGTGCGATAAAGCGTTCAAACAGCGCCAGCAGCTGGTGCGGCTCCAGTAAAATAAAAGGCTCGCGGGTCCACAGCAGCACGCTTTGCTGCTCCGGCAGCGTGGCGGTCAGCACCGGCGGATGCGCCAGCCCCAGCAGATTGCACTGCAACAGCATGTTCAACGTGGCGGGATCGGCAAAATCACTTTCGCGCATCGGCAGCTGACAGCTTAGCGTCAGGTAATCTCGCGGGCTCTCCTCCCACAGCAGCGCGATGCCCTGCGCTTCCATTACGTAGCTTCCGCTCTCTTCCAGCTGCGCCTCATCAATGCGCAACTGACGCAGCAGCGGAGCCAGTAGCGTTTTCAGTCGACTGATAGCCATAATTTTCCTGTTAAGCGTTTACACGCCGCGGTTAATGTTGCGCATCAGCTCCGCCACCTCTGTACGGGTCGCATCATCCTGACGACGGCGCCGGGATTCATACACGGATCGCTTCATCTCTGGTTTTAGCTCGGTGACATCGCCGCCGCTTTCGGTTTGATAGTACACATTGATATTTTTCGAGGCCTGATATTGCTGATACAGCCCGCCACCGTGGCGCCGGGCAATCTGTTTCAACGAGCTGAGATCCTTACTGTCGATAGGCTGCCCCTCCCGCCGCATCTCGCGCTGGTAAAGCGCATTGACTTCCTCGCGGCTGGCCTTGTCGCCATGCACTAATCGCTCCCGCACCTCGGGATTAGCGGCCTGCGGCGCGTACTCTTTCACGATGCGATAGCGTTTGGACAGGTCGTAGTTCTGCTCTTTGTCGGCACGGCCATAGAGCGGCCAGGCATCGGAATAGATGCGCTCGCCGTTGATGCGTCTGTCGCCTACCATCACAAAGGCGTGATCGCCATCCAGCGCGCTGCAAACGGCTACCGGCTCGCTGATGCCGGAGGAGGCCAGCAGCAGGCCGTTTACCGCCGCCATTTCGCCGCAGTTTCCGGCCCGAAAGCGGGCGGCGCGCCATGGGCGGTTATCCTCAGAGCTGTTTTCGGCCCGGCAGGCGACCGTACGTTTTACCACGCCGCCGCGCGTGTGCAGGATGTCGTGGATCTGGTTAGCAGACCCCTTATCTAATGTTTTCCAGGTGTCTTCGATCGAGCGATTCGCTTTTTTCAGGATCTGCTGCTGGCTTTCCGTCACGGTGATGATGCGGCCATTGCGCGTCCCTTCCAGGCCCGGCTTGCCCGGCAGCATTACTTTCGCGTCATGACGGGTGCGGTGGCTGGCGCCAGAAGAGGTACCAAAAAGATTAAAGGGCATAAATTTTCCATCTGGTAAAAATCCGTAGCAGTAAGTGGCGTGACAAAACGGGAAGTTCCCCTCAGGCGGAACCCATACCGCCTCCGGGCCACTAATCATCACTCTTCCCTGGTCTACGCTTAAGGAAATTCATGATGACCCCAATTTCTTCCGCTAACGCTTTGCCGCCGACTATCCCCGGCCTGGATAGTTTGTTGTCGCCCGGCGAAGATTTACTTAGTCCGCTTAATGAAAAACACCAGGCCTCGATTAATTTCGCGCAGTCAGGCAGTCAGGGCACCTCGCTGGAAAGTCTGCTTGATAATAACGGCAACGACACGCAGCAAAACAGCGACCTGTCGCAGCAGGTATCGCAGCTGATATCGGAAATCATGAAGGCCGTGCTGCCGCTGATCCAGCAGCTGCTTCAGGGCCAGCAGGCCAGCAGTGGCGAAAACGGCGCTACCGGTTCAGGCAGCACCACCGCGCCAGTAACGTTCAAAAACAGCGGTAACCCAGCGGAAAACAGCGGAGCGCAAACCGCTGTCCCAGCGCTGTCCGCAGCCCAGACGAGCGCGACGTCAGGCAGCTCTCCGGCCCTCTCTCTCGGCAGCAGCGATCTTCATCTGCCCGACTCGCTCAAGCCTTTTGAGGCCGACATTCAGGATGCGGCGCAGGCTACCGGCGTGCCTGCTAACGTGCTTGCCGCGCAAATCTGGCAGGAGTCCCGCGGCAATCTGGGCGCGGCGACGGTCAACGGCGGCAACGGGCTACAGGATGCCGGTCTGATGCAGGTCAACAGCAATACCTTTGCCGATCTGCAAAGTAAAAATCCGGATTTGCTGGGCGCCAACGCCAGCCCTGATAACGCGCATGACAATATCATGGCGGGCGCGCTCTACATGAAAGAGCAGCTCGGCGCATTTGATGGCAGTATGGGCGCAGCTCTGCGCGCCTATAATTCCGGGCCAAACAACGTCAACACCGCTGATTTAAGTGATATTTCCAAAACGGGCACGGGCGACGCGACCTATGTCGATAAGGTGATGGATTTTGCCAATACCATTGCTACCGGTAAAGGCACGCTGCCAGCCTGATAAAAAAAGGGCGATCGACGATCGCCCTGAAAAGGTATGCCGGAAAACCTATTTGCTTTCGCCGCCGCCCTGCGCACCAGCGCCGCCGGAAAGGGCCGAAAGAATGGCGCCCAGGCCCAGCATCTGCAGGGCACCGCCCAGCTTAGCGGCCAGCCCGCTGCTACCCTGCTCGTCTTCGGCTCCCTTACCACCCTGCGTTGCGCCGCCCGAGCCGCCTGAGCCACCCTGGCCGGATGCGTTGGCGCCTTCAGATGACTGCCCCAGCATCTTTTTAATCATCTCCATCAGCTGGGCCATGATATCGCCGCTGCCGGCGGCTTCCTGAGCGCCGGACGTTCCGTTGCCAGAGCCCGAAGAGCCAGAGCCGTTTTTATCGCTGTTCGCCTCGCTGCCTTTCAACAGCTCCAGAATGGCGTTCAGCAATTGCGTAATACTGCTTTCGTTGCCTGTCGACTGGCTGCTGCCGTTACTGCCGTTACTGCCGTTCTGGGCAAGCGCCTCTTTGCTGCCAAACTGCACGCCCTGGCCGCCGCCGCTGTTTGACGCCGAAGTAGCAAAATTCAGGATATTACCCAGTCCCGGGCTGCCCTGACCGTTATTTTGCTTGTTGCTGAGTGGTAGCTCCAGACCCGCATCGCCACCCGTTTTGCCGCCGCCAATCGCGCCGTTTACACCGCCGCCTATTTTCATGCCGCTTCCTCTGTTCAGTGAAATGATCGTCACGAGTCCACCCGTCAAGGCTTCGTCTCCGTGTTGGGTGGCGATCGGGCCGGGCATGTTCCATTGGCGCTGGTAAAGTCTTAATTACGGTAAATTAAATTACACATTCTTAACGTTTTGTAATCTAAATAATGCGCTTGTTTACATCAGCTTACCGCTGCGCTGCGAAATTTGTGTAGGGATTTCCCTACCTTGCCCCACGGAGATCCCCACAACAACTTCAGAGGAAACTGATAGCCTCTCAAGGCCGCGCTAGTAAATAGTAAGCGAATATTGAGTGTTACCCCGAGCAGCCCGCCGCTGATCCCGTGTTGTTTTCGCTTAAGTTGCAGCAGATTGCTAACTGCATAGTCCGAGGGTAGACAGGAGAAAATATGGTAACGGGTAGTGAGAAACAATCAGGCAGTATCCGTCACGATAAAGTCACGGCTTTCCTTACCGAGCCTGGCGCAGCCAGAACGGATATCCACGCCAGCCTGCATCCGCTGATCGACAACCTTGCGCCGCTGAAAGTCGATCTGCTGCTGGAAGGCGAAACCGGGACGGGCAAAGATACGCTGACCCGCCGCATCTACCAGCTTTCGGGCGCGAAAGGGCCGCTGATTTCCGTGAACTGCGCGGCTATCCCGGAAAACCTGGCGGAAAGCGAACTGTTCGGCGTGATCGCCGGCGCCTACACCGGCGCCACGCATTCCCGGCCGGGCTACATTGAAGCCTCTGACAAAGGCATTCTGTTTCTGGATGAAATAGACAGCATGCCGCTGATATTACAGGCGAAGCTGCTGCGCGTGCTGGAAACCCGCGCCATTCACCGGCTGGGTTCCACGCAGCCCGTGCCGCTGGATCTACGCGTGATCGCCGCTTCCCAGACGCCGCTGATTGAGCTGGTGGACGCAGGACGTTTTCGCCGCGACCTCTATTTTCGGCTTTCCACCATCAAGCTGGAGACGCCGACGGTGCGTTCCCATGCCGAACTGATTATCCCGCTGTTTCGCCGCTTTACCCAGGAAGCGGCCATGCGGCTACAGCAGCCTATTCCGCCGCGTTCGCTGGCGCTGGACGAAGCCCTGCTGCTGCACAGCTGGCCCGGCAATATTCGCGAGCTGAAAGCCGCGGCGGAACGCCACGTGCTGCATCTGCCGCCGCTGTGTAATATCACGCCGGGCGAAGGCGAAGCGACATTATTAAAAGATCGCCTGCGTCGCATTGAGCGCAGCCTGATTAAAGAGTGTCTGCATCGCCACGGCCATAAGATTGATGACGTGGTGCATGAATTAGGTATTCCGCGCCGCACCCTTTATCACCGTATCAAATTGTTGAATATTGTTGCCTGATGCGTTTATAAAAATAATTTATTTTCTTTGGAACCCTTTTTGCGCCACACCCACTTAATTAACGAATATGCTAACAACCACCCCTTAATATAATCAGGAGCCACACTATGTCTTCAGTATCCTCAGGTATCTCTACTGCAGCTACAGCGGCAACAAGAGTTGAAAGCGCAACTGATGGCGCAAGCTTTATGTCACAGATGCAGGATGTTCAGGGCCAGATGCAGCAGGATATGGTCGATAAAGCCAAGCTTGATGCACAGAACAACAAAATGAACGGCGTTGCAGACAGTGCCAGTAAGGCGGGTTCTGCTGCCGCTCAGGTAAAAATCCAGTACTAGTTTCGCCTGCTGGTGCGGGTCTGCGCCCCTGACCCGCACCGCTTTTCGTTCTGTTATCCAGCGCGAGATCGTTATGAAAATAAATTCCTCCCCGGCAGATTTAACCGAGCTTCCGCAAATAAAAACCACGGCGGAGCCGCAGCAAAGCGACGTCGATTTTTTTTCGGCCCAGCTTAAAGAACCGCAGGTTGAAAAAGTTTCCGCCCCTGCCGAAGTCACGAATTTTCTTTCCGGCATTGCCAGTTCATTAAGTAATAATGAACACCAGAGAAAAGAAGCCTATCAGGATTTACAAAAAGCTTCCCGCTCGTCCAATTTATTAGAATTTAGTCAGGCTAATGCCGCCTTATCTAATTACTATATTGAAAATTTAATGAATGCAAAAATCGTCGCCAAAGGCGTTCAGAGCATTGATAAACTGACCAACCTACAGTAAGCCCCTATGAAACTTTTGCTGAAATGGCTAATGATTAGCTCGCTGGCGCTTTTTCTGGTCGGCTGCGGCGATAAAACCGTGCTGTACAGCGGGCTGGCGGAAAGCGACGCCAACGATATCATCGCCGAACTGAATCAGCATCAAATTGCCGCGCAAAAGCTGATTGAAAAAGCGGGCATTTCCGTGTCGGTCGATGCGGAAAATATCGAGCGCAGCGTAAAAATCCTCGACTCCGCCGGGCTGCCGCACAAGGCGCGCACCAATCTTGGCGAGGTGTTCCAGAAAAGCGGCGTGATTTCCAGCCCGATGGAGGAGCGCGCCCGCTATATCTATGCGCTTTCGCAGGAGGTGGAATCGACGCTGGCGCAGATCGACGGCGTGGTGGTGGCGCGCGTGCACGTAGTGCTGCCGGAAAGGCTGGCGCCCGGCGAGCCGGTACAGCCCGCTTCCGCCTCGGTGTTTATCAAATACCATAACACCCTGGATCCGGACAGCATTGAGCCGCGCATCCGCCAGATGGTTTCCACCAGCATTCCGGGCCTGGCGGGCAAAAGCGATAAGGATTTAGCGATCGTTTTTGTGCCGGCGCAGACCTATGAAGACAAGATTGAAGTGGTACAGATGGGGCCGTTTCAGCTTTCGCCGGATGAGTACGGCACGGTGAAATGGGTATTCGCGCTGTTCGCCATCGTGCTGCTGATCGCCTTCGCTTTGCTGCTGTTCAAGCCCGGCCGGAAAAAAGAAAAACCGGCCAGCGCCGCTGCGGCGACAGGAAAATAAGCCGTGGAGCAGGCTTCCATCGCGGACTGGCTGCACTGGTGGCAGCAGGGCTGGTGGCAACAGGCGGAGGCGGGCTGGACATCCGACTTTTTCGCTCTGCCGCCGGCGGCGCAGCAGGCATTGAGCTGGCAGCAGCCGCAGGCCGTCGCGGCCAGCTTCGGCATCTCCCCCGCCCTGCCGCCGGAACCGTCAGCGCGGATGCTGGCGCTGATCGCGTTCGACGACGAGCGCTGGCAGCGTCTACTGGCGCTGCTGGCCGCCACCTGCGCCCCACAGGCCACGCCGTCCGGGATGGCGGGCAGCGATTTGATCTGGTGTCGGCGCTTAAGCAAAGGCCTGCGCTGCGACAGCTGGCTGGATGCCGCCTGCTTTCATCCCTGGCCCATCGGCGGCCTGCTGCTGCTGCGCGCGCTACATCCGGAAAGCTGGCCTCGTTTACGGCTGCGTTTTCCCCCTGAATGGGCCGCACAGCTGGAAGAATATCCCACGTTAACGCTGCCGCACGCCAGGCTGGCGGCGCTTTACGACGCGGCCATCTGGCAGTGTCAGCAATCAGGAACCGAGCCGCATGTGGATCACTAAAAAACTTGCCGTGCTGGCGATGCCTGCGGGGCCGCTGCTGAGCCGCGAAGCGCTGGTTGACCATCAGCAGGCGCTGAGCCTGCTGCAAACGGCGGAACAACAGGCGCAGCAGCGGCTGGCCCGTGCCGAAGAAGAAGCCGATCGGCTGCTGGAAGAAGCCAGAACGCGCGCGGACGCGGCCGTTGCCGATCGACAGCAGGCTTTTGTCGCGCAGGCGGAGCAGTTTTTCGCCGACTGGCAGCAGCAGCAGCAGCAGTGGCAGGAGGCGCTGATTCCCCAGGCCGAGGCGCTGCTGAAACAGGCAATGAATCAGCTGCTGGCGGCGCTGCCCGCCGATGACCGCCTGACCGCCATGCTGCGGCAGCTGCAACAGGCGCAGGGCCGTCAGGCTGCCGCTACGCTAAGCTGCGCGCCCGTCCGACAGGATGAAGCTGCCGCCTGGCTGAAGCAGCATCCGCTCGACTGGCAGCTGGTCAGCGACAGTTCGCTGGATGCCGACACGCTGCGGCTGACCACCGACAACGGCGAGCTGAGCCTGAGCTGGACTCAGGTTTGCGCGGCGCTGATCCCCGACTAGCGCCCTTCTTTTCTGCCACAACAATTTTTTCGCCTCGTCGGAACCCGCTCGCGTTCTCCGCCACTTAATGGCACCCCCCAACCGGAGACTGAAACGATGAGCTATGAAGATTCGATCCAGCGTCGCCTGACCAGTCAGGTCGCGCACGCGCAAAAAGATATGTATCAGTTCGCGCAAGAGAGTCAGGACCAGCCGTTTAACGTCAGTGATATGTACGCCTTCCAGAACGAGATGCTCGACGTCTCCAACGCCAACTGGGCCAGCTCGCAGTACACCCAGTACAAGCATGGTATCCGCAAGGCCATCATTGATGCCATCAACTGATGTCGCCGATCTGATTGAAGCCTGTCTGGATAAAACCAACGGCGAGCTGGCGCTGTGGATTGACGAGATGCCGATCACGCTACAGCGCCTGCCCGGCGGCTGGTTTTTTTTTGCCGAGCTACAGCTGCCTGTGCCTGTTAATGATGCGCTGATGCAGCGGGCGCTGCGGCTGACCGACCCGGCGCTGCATCACTTCGGCGACCTTACCGCCGCGCTTTGCCTGCATCCGCAGCGCGAAACGCTTTGTCTGCTGGCGCGGTTAAAAAGCGACGCAAAAGAGGCCGCCGTCGCGCTGTTAGAAAGTCTTTGTAATCAATGTGAAATCTGGCAGGACACCCTGCTGATGCTAATGCGGCCAACGAGCCTGTAACAAGGAGAGAAGCGTGCCTACGCCGTCTGCTTTTTTACCCTTTCGCCCTTTGCTGCTGGCTTTGGCGATCGGGCTTTCTGTCTCACACAGCTACGCCACTACACCGGAAGAATGGCGCGAAGGCGCCTACGCCTATTCCGCTGACAATACGCCGCTCAGCGTGATCCTGCAGGATTTCGCCAGCAGCCACGGCGTGGATGCCAACGTCACCGGCCTGCCCGATACCTTTGTCACCGCGCGCCTGCGCTCCGACAATGCCGAGGCCTTTCTGAACAGGCTGGCGCTGGAGTATCGCTTTCAGTGGTTCGTCTATAACAACACGCTTTATGTCAGCCCACAGTCGCAGCAGACCTCGCGTCGTCTGAAGATCAGCCCGGATGCCGCGCCCGATATTAAACAGGCGCTACAGGGCGTCGGCCTGCTGGAGCCGCGATTCGGCTGGGGCGAGCTGCCCGACGACGGCGTGGTGCTGGTCACCGGGCCGCCCAAATATGTCGATCTGATTGCGGATTTCAGCAAAAAATCCGAGCCGGAAACCAGCGAAGACAAGCAAATGATGGCGTTTCCGCTGAAATATGCTGACGTGGCGGATCGCACTATCAAATATCGCAACCAGACGCTGGTGGTGCCCGGCGTGGCCACCATGCTTAACGAACTGCTGGGGCAAAACAGCAACGGTTCGGCCAACGGCGCCACCACCACGCAGAACGGTCGCGGCGGCAGCGACAGCCCCTACCAGGCGATGCAGAACGAAAGCCGCAGCATCATGGAACAGATGATTGGCCGCAATACCCGGCTTGGCCGCAGCAACGAGCAGCAGCCGGGCAAAACGCTGCAGGGGAAAGTCTCCGCCGACGTACGCAACAACACGCTGCTGGTGCGCGACAACAAAAAGCTGCGCTCGGAGTATCAGGAGCTGGTCAGAATGATCGACGTGCCGCAGAAGCTGATTGAAATCGATGCGGTCATCGTGGATATCGACCGCAACGAGCTGGCCCGTCTTTCCACCAACTGGTCCGGGCAGTTCGGCAACGTAACCGCCGGCGCGTCGATGCTGAACGGCGCCAGTACCCTGTTCGTTACCGATTTTAACCGCTTCTTCGCCGATATTCAGGCGCTGGAAGGCGAAGGCACCGCGTCGATTATCGCCAATCCGTCGGTGTTGACGCTGGAAAACCAGCCTGCGGTGATCGACTTCAGCAATACCGCCTTTATCACCGCCATCGGCGAGCGGGTTGCGGACATTCGGGAAGTAACGGCGGGCACCAGCCTGCGCGTCACGCCGCGTTCAATCGGTGATAACCCGGAAAAAGCCGCCGTGCAGCTGGTGGTGGATGTGGAAGACGGCAAGCTGGACAAAAACGAGGACGGCAGCGCGCAGGGTACGGAAAACGGCGTGATCAGCACTCAGGCACTGGTGCAGGAAAAACGGTCGCTGGTGATGGGCGGTTTCCACACCAAGCAGAGCGGCGATGACGAAGAGCGCGTGCCGATCCTCGGCAAAATTCCACTGCTGGGCAAGCTGTTTACCTCCAACAACCGCACCACTTCTCAGCGCGAGCGGCTGTTTATTATTACGCCGCACCTGATTGGCGACCAGGTCGATCCTTCCCGCTACGTTGATGCGCAAAACAGCGCGCAGATTAACGATGCGCTGCGGGATATCAACCGACGCCATCAGTTCGGCGACATGAAGCGCACCATCGAAAATGCGATGCAGGATCTGGCCGAAAGCCGTCAGCCGGGCGGTTTACAGCCCAGCCAGACGGGGCTGCCGCTCGGCTCGCTCTGTTCGGTACCGCTGACCTTCCGCGCCAGCGCTCGCCAGCAGTGGTACGGCAACGACGCGATGCAGATTTCGGTAGGTGTGATCACCAACACCAGCGGAAAAGAGGCGCGCTTTGACGAGGCATCCTGCCGGGGCGATCGCACGCTGGCCGTGGCCGCCTGGCCGCATACCCGCCTGCAACCGGGCGAATCCACCGAGGTGTACGTGGCTTACGATACGCAGGCGCCGGCCAGACCTGGCCGCGTATCGCTGCTGCAATCGGCGCCGGTGTCGCTGTCCACCAGCGGCGTAAAAACGACGCGCCTGCTGTCGCGCTAATGAGGCTGATAATGAAAAAACCTGTTCTGATCCTGCTGATGGCGATGCTGCTTACCGCCTGTGCAAAGCCTAAGTTCGCGGGCTGTAGCGAGATGTCTTGCCGCCCGGTGTCGGACGATCGGGCGGTCACCATCTGGTGGCAGCCGGATATGCGCAACGGGCCTTTTGACTATTCACAGGCTTCGGTTAATCAGTGATCCGCGTCGATTCCCATCGCGCCTTTCTGGCTGCATGGCAGCGTGGTGAGGCGTGCTGCTGGTGCGATCCCGTCGGACACGAGCTGCGTTTTTATGCGCAACCCGTGCCGACGCTCCAGCTGCTGCCCGCTCCTTTTTCCCCTTTCCGGCTGCGTGAGGCGCTGATGCGCCGCTTTCTCGCGCCCGGCCGTTACGAAGGCTGTTATCTTTCCGCTACGCCCGAAGGCGCGCCGCTGCTGATGCTCCAACTCACCGGCAGCGAAGTGCCGCAGGATGCGATCGGCACGCTGTATTCGCTGGCGGATATGACGTAGCCAGCAGGCCCCGACATAAAACGGGGAAACGTATAATATAAAAAAGCGTATTCCCGTTTAGGCTACGGATTATCTGGCACTAAATTTCCTTAAGCAGTTTCCGTAGCGGAAAGGTTTCCGTATTCCGGGAAATAAGCCGTAAACGGCCATCTTCAAATGGAAGCTTTACCATTAATATATTGATTTTAATGATATAAATCCAATCAGCCAACTTTGAACTTACTAAAAATGACATCACACCCGAGCTCAGTAAAGCGGCCCTGGCATTGCACGCTCTGTTACTCTTCGATTTCCAGCACTTCATCCAGCTGCTGATCCTCCAGCTCTTTCAGCAGGCGATAGACCTGGGCGACGGCCTTCAGCGTTTCTCGCGGGATATAGTCGCCTTCATTCACCGTTCTGAACAGCGTGCGGGTCAGCCAGACGAAACGGATCACCGGCATCTGCCGTTTTTTGGCTTCCTCAATAATATCCTGCGCATCTAAGCCTTCCGCCTTAAACAGCAGGCGCGGCAGCGGCGTTTCACCGGCGCGGTAATAAAGCCCGACGGCAAAGTGCGTAGGGTTGACCAGCACCATATCCGCCTCTTCCACCGCCACTTCTCTTCTGGGCCTGGGCTCTTCGTTAAGGATCTGATGCGACAGCGATTTGCGATGCCCTTTCATGTGTGGATCGCCTTCGCTCTGCTTGAACTCGTTGCGGATATCGTCATGGCTCATGCGCTGCTGTTTGAGGAAGAAATATTTTTGCAGGCCGAAATCGAACGCGCTCAGCACCAGCAGCAACGCCAGCGTTTCCCGCACGATTTTTATAAACAGCGCCAGCACCGCCTGCCAGAAGCCGTTGAGATCCTCGCCGTAGGCCAGCTGCGCCAGCGGCCCCAGGTCGGGTTCGATCGCCAGGTAAAAAATAACGCCGATGGCGACCGCCTTCAGCACGCTGGTCAGCAGCGTGCTCAGTTGTTTGCCGGAAAACATATTCTTCAGGTGGCCGACCGGATTGATGGCGTCGAACTTTGGCGCCAGCGCCTCGGTAGAAAACAGCGGGCCGAACTGTAGCCAGCCGCCGATAATGCGCAGCAGAAAAATCAGCGCGCAGACGATGCCGCAGAAATAGCAAAGCACCATCACCCCGTCCAGCATCACTTCCTGCATGGCATGGCCGAAAGGATCGTTCAGGCGGGCAAGCGGCAGCATAATCATCGCCTCCAGCCGCTGCATGCCGCCGCCGACCAGCGCGAAAATCGTCTCCATCACGCCTACGCAAATCAGCAGTTTGGGAATATCCGGCGTCTGGGCGACCTGACCCTTTTTGCGCGACTCCTTGAGCTTTTGGGGCGTGGCGTCTTCGGTTTTTTCCGCCATCAGCGCACCCCTTTAAACATGTCCGCCAGCTGCGGCACCAGATCTTTTAAATCGAACAGCCGCTCGCCTGCAACGTAATTCAGGATCGGCAAATAGAGCACAAAGAACAGCATGCCCAACAGGCATTTGGCGGGCATCGCCAGCACGGTAGCCTGGAGCTGCGGGCTGTAGATGCTGAGGATGCCGACGCTAAAATCCACCAGCAGCAGCAGCGCCACCAGCGGCCCGGCGTAAAGCACCATATGCGTGAAGATACCACCCAGCAGCTCCAGATAGACCTTCAGCCCGGCTTCGCCCGGCAGCGGCAGCCACTGCATCGGCGGCCAGAGGCTATAGCTATCCCAGATAATCTGCGTAATGGTCGACAGGCCCAGCCCGACTACCAGCAGCAGGATAATCGACTGCTGCATCAAAAAGCCGAGCGGCGTGGCGTCCGGCCCGAGCTGCGGGTTGAGCTGGCCGCCCGTCAGCGCGCCACGCTGGTTATCAAACAACGCGCCCACCGACTCGAACAGCCAGAACGGCATCGCCATCAGCAGGCCGATCGCCACGCCGATAATCACCTCTTTCAGCGCCAGCGCCGCCAGCAGAAACAGCGAGGGATCGTCCGCCGCCAGCTGCTGCTGGATCATCGGTGCGGGAAACAGCGCCAGCGCCAGCACGATGCCGGAGCGCAGGCCGCCTTTAATGGCGTTGAACGAGAACACCGGCGACAGCAGCAGGCAGGGGAAAATGCGCGCCATCGCCAGCGTCAGCGCAAGGATAAAGTGGTAGCCATCAAAAAGGACGTTGTTCCACATATTGTTAAATCTTTCGGGTTGCCGTTTATAGCTGAGTGGCAGAAAACCACAGAAAGTTCACTAAAAAAGCTATACGGATGTACGGATTACTTAAAGATGGTAAGCGCCTGCTTACGTTCATTGCGGGCAAGATTATTCTTACAAGATATTTTAAGAAAAACCCCCATCACAAGCCCCTTGCAAAAAAAATAAAAAAAGGTAAATCGCGCCCTGAAAAATAATATTAACGATCATCGTAAAAAAATCATATTCGTAACGAATTTCCCATGTTAAAAAAGAAAACAGGCGCAGTTAAGACCCTTACAAGGTTGCATAATATTAAATGAAACCGGATATTTAAGATTAAATATCCAATGGGTTAACTCGCCTGGTTAATTAAAAATTATTTTTTCATTGGAGAAAAAAATGCCCACTACTACTGTTAATGACGTACATACGAAAAGCGTTGCCACTTTTAACGATCTGCGCAAGCTTGCCCCTGCCTATGAAGGCGAAAGCGTGCTGCTTCGCTGTCACACCGCCCCTGGTGAGGCCATTTATAAAGGCACCGGCGGCGGCTGGTTTGTCGGCTCGCTGACGGCAGCAACGGACGATGGCGGCACCATTGCCAATACCGCCGGCAACGCCTACCACTGGCGTCGACAAATCAATAACCTGGCAGATTTAAACATTGGCGACTTTGGCGCCGTACCGGATGGTAAAACGGACGCTATCGCCGCGATCAAAGCCATGTATAACTTCACGTTTAAGCATTCAGGCGAGGCATATAAAGCCTGGATTACTTTTCCTGAAGGTAATTATGCCGTATCCAGCCTGAATATTTCTTCTGTTTACCTGCGTATGCTGAGAATTAATGGGCCTACCGTTGCTTACGGCTACTCGCCTGTGGCAAAGCTCACGCTTATAGGCGATGAAGGCAGTTTTGTTTTTAATACCAATGCTCGCCGCACGGAAGTTTCCTGCCTCGAAATTTATGGTCAGTACGATTTAGCAAAAAATACGCGCGGCTTTATGACGAATAAATGCGCCGAAGGACAGTACTATCAGTGCGACAGGCTTAATATTAGCCAAACGGGCGGCATCGTATTTAATATGATCGATACGCTGGATACGAAGTTCAACAGCTTTTACACCAGCAATACTTACGACTCTATTTTGAAAGGCCGTCCGTCTTATCAAAATTCATGGAATCATCTTACCGCTATCGAACTCAGCAACTTTAACGTACAGGAAAGCCACTCTACTACGCCGGCCTTTGATTTACCGCGCGCCACCCAGTGCTGTATCTACAACGGCTGGATGGAGAAATGTAACTACCCGATGGATATCAGTAACGGCGAGTGGACCATTGACGTGTTCAGTATGGAAGGCGCAACGGTGCCTGCCGATATCACCTTTACAAAAGCTATTTTGCGCCATATCAATTTGCAAAACGCCGCGTTTAACCGTAATAACGCCACGGTAGTGCGCTATCTCGGCGGTTACGATATGGGCTACCGTCGTGAAGAATCTTTTGGCACCACGCTGGCCGGATCCATGGCGGCTAACTGGTACAGCTCCAATCTGCGCTTTAACAACACCACCGAAGCGCCGGTATGGGTTTACGTTGGCGACTATGTCACCACGGCCGAAAGCGATCAGGTTACCGTGCGCTTTTTAGGCGCCCGTTCTGAGAGCCCGGCAGCAAGCGGCGCCATTAATAATCTGACCAATAACTTTGGCGGCGGGGAAGCTATCCTGCGTATGCGCCGGGCGAAAGGCGACGATACGGTTAAAGCAGTGGGCGCGGTGGAAGTCAGGGGATCGAGCCCGGTAACCGATATCCGGCTAAACCGGCCCTATGCGAATAATGTGAGCATCTATGTGAAGCTGCCCGCCAACAGCGGCTACGTTCACGTACAGGTTGAAAGCACTACCGACAGCCGTTTTCATGGCGGCAAGTGCTTCCTGTGGACACCGCGTGGCGAGGTCGTGGCAGATACGGTAGTCAGCAAGCTGAGCTCTCCGTGGACACCGGTTGATGCCGCTGCTTTTGGTACGCTTAGCGGGCACGGCATCGCTTTTGATACCGACGGCACGCTGGTGCTGACCACGAAAGCACTGCCGAAAGACAACAAGCTGCGCGTGCGCATCAACGGTATTAACTATCGTATTCCGTTGGAAATCGATTCCTGACTATCAGCCGGTTTTTATGACCGGCCAACATTAATGGCACGACGGTAAAAGGCAGCGGCAGTAAAATTTATGTTGATGGCGAGCTGCAACAGGCACTTACGAACACCTCGTTTCCTGGCGGCGAAGCTGTCGCGGCACGCAAAATAACGGCTATGAAGTCGCTGACAGAGAAATTTACAGCGCCTGATTGCCAGAGCAGTCGCGTGAATAAACCTGTCCTTTACCCTGTAATAACAACCCGCCGATCCGGCGGGTTTATTTTTTTATAAAGCTAACTTCTGGTTAGTACTTCACGTTAGGCATCATGGCAAAGGCGCTTTGCGTGAGTTCGGTCAGCTCCACGCCGATCCAGCGGCCGGTCAGCGCCAGCGCGACGCCCACCGCCACCAGCTTAATGGCGAAAGGCAGCGTCTGATCCTGAAGCTGCATCACCGCCTGCAGCAGCGAGACGATGACGCCGACGATCACCGCCACGATCAGCGGCGGCGCGGAAAGGATCACCACCAGCAGCATCGCCTGGCGGAAAAGGGTCAGGATATCCATTTTTCCCTCACAGATAGCTGTAAAACAGGCCGTCGAGCAGCCGCGTCCAGCCGCTGACCAGCACGAACAGCAGAATTTTCAGCGGCAGCGAAATGGTCATGGGCGACACCATCTGCATCCCCAGCGCCAGCAGCACGTTGGAGACGATCAGATCCACCACGATAAAGGGAATAAAAATCAGAAAGCCGATCTTGAAGCCGTTTTGCAACTCCGACAAAACAAACGAGGGGATCAGCAGCAGCGGGCTGTCGTGAGATACCGTGGCCGACATCTCTTTTGGCCACATGCGCTGCGCGTTTTCCTGTAGGTGGATCAAGATATCCGGGTCGGTATTCTTCACCATAAAACGCTTCAGCGGCTCCGCACCGTTGCTGACCGTATAGTCGAGCCGCTCCGCGGACTGGGTGTCAATCGGTACCGTTTTTACCCGCTGGCTGATTTCGTTGAAAACCGGCGCCATCACAAACAGCGAGGCGGCCAGCGCAATGCCGTAAATCGCCATGTTGGGCGGCACCTGCTGCACGCCCATCGCGTTGCGGGTCAGCATCAGCACCATAGAGATTTTTAAAAAGCAGGTGCAGACAATCATTAAAATCGGCACCAGCGACAGCGCGCCAAGAAACAGCGCCAGCGTCATCGGGTTCAGCGATAAAGCATCCATGCGTCTACCGCGCCAGCGGGTTGTGGCCCGGCAGCATCTGGGTGATTTGCAGGCCAAGGCGGCCCTCCACGTCGACCAGTTCGCCTTTCGCTACCGCATAGTCGCCGTGGCAGAGCAGCGCTTCGCCGGGCGTCACGTTGTCGATCATCACCGTCGCGCCCGGAGCGAGGGCAGAGAGTTCTCCCAGCGTCAGCTGCAGCTGGCCGCAGCGTACCGACAGCGCCAGCGGCAGTACGGAGAAATCCGTGGCTTCCGTCGTCGATCCCTCGTCCCACTGGGGATCGGGAGTGATCGGCTGCTCAAACTCGTCAGGGGGCAAAGTCACGTCATCGTTCTCCATCTCGCTAAGATAAAAATGAGCCGTCGTACCGGGCGTTATCCGCAACTCTCCGTGCAGCAAACGCCCGGCGCAACGGATCGTTCCACGCCCGTCCGGGGCAAAAAAAGGCTGCGGCGGCAGCACCACATCACCGCGCTTCAGCGCGCCTGGCGACAGCTCGACTTCGCCGATAATCAGCGGCAAAGCCAGTGGTAAATCGGGCGGAAGCGGCATGGCTTCTCGCTGCCAGCCGGGTTTGCTCAGAAGACGCGACAGGGTGTCGGCTGAGAGCGCCAGCAGGCTGCGCGCCTCTCTGTCTCCCCATGCCAGCGTCATCACCAGCAGAAATTCGCCCGCTGCTTTTTCTTCCGTTACAGCTATGTGGCCGAACAACGCCAGAAGTTCGCCAGAAAGTTGACTTTGCCACCACGGCCAGTACCAGCTTTGTTCCGGCGCGGTCGCAGGCAGGGCAAAAGTAGGCGTGGCGGCCATCAGCGACAGCACCGCCTGCGCGTCGGTAAATGCCAGCGTGCCCGCTTCGCACTGCCAGACGCTCATTTCGCCGGGCTGATAGCCGTCAGCCAGCGCCAGACGCAGCACGCCCGGTTCACCGGCCAGCTGCCAGGGATAAAAACAGCCCGCGCCGATTTGCCCGCGCAGCCGCGCGGCCTGTTTACTGAGTTTTTTTAGCGACAGCCTGTTCATGCTTCCTGCTCCGACGAGCGTCGTTCGAAACGCAGCCGTACCTGACAGGCCATGCGCTGACGCAGCGACAGACGACAGCGCTCCTGATGCGGCAGCAGGACGCGCCAGGCGGCGGGCTGCAGCTGCAGGGCGATATCCCAACCGCCTGCGGCCAGCGCGGAAAAGCGGGCGTCGACGTGGCCCAGCTTCGGCAAGAGCAGCGTCAGCGTCATCTCAGCGGGCGGGCGCTGCTCCGTGGCAGCGAGCAGATCCGTTTCGATTTCCTGCCACATCGCCATCGCGGGCGGCGCGCCGTAAGCGCTGCTTTCATCCAGCTGCGCAAAGCCCTGCTGCTGAGAATCGGACTGGCTGAAAGGCGGCGGCGTAAACGGCCTCTCGCCCTCTTCCAGCAGTTCGCTGAACAATGCATCTTCTTCACGCGCGGGCTTGCGCGGCTCGCGGCGTAGCGCAACCTTTTCACCGTCGTCGGCAGGCTTCTCTTTACGCTGCGCGATGCGCGCTTCGCCGCGCTGCTCCCTGTGGCGTTCCGTTGTCTGGCGCTGGAGATCGTGCTGCTGTTGCAGCCGCGCCGCCTGTCTCTGTGCGGAAAGGGTAATCATTCGCTTACCTCCTGCTGTAGTAAAAATTCCAGTTTCTCCACATCGCGCTGTCGCTGCCGCGTCTCCTGACGCGCCGCCTCGACGCGCTGCTGCTGATCATGCTGAGCCTGGGTCAGTTCGTGCAGCTTCAGCTGTCCGCTGTGCACCTTTTTCAGCGCCTGCTGCTCCTGTTCGAGGGCGCGTTCCAGCAGATAGCTGGCCTGACGCACGCCGCAGTTTTGCGCCGCGAAACCCGCTCTCAGCTGCTGATAGCCCTGCCGCCGCTCGTTCAGCTGTTCGCCAGCCCGATCTGTTTGCGTCTCCAGCTGGCGCAGCGTCTGCTCCTGCTCGCGCTGCTGTCTTTCACTGCGGTTGAGCCGCTGACGACGGATCGGCAGCAGCAGATCCAGCGTGCGCCGCAGCTCAACGGCGGCGACGTCGGCAACCGGCTCCGGTTCCGGATTAACGTGACGGCGCATAGCGGCTCACCTCTGACAGCTGAAAACAGGTCTGCTCGAAGCCGGACGGCGCGCGCATCGCCTGTTGCAGATAGCCGTTGATGGCGTCCTGCGCCTCTACCGCCGCATCCGTCAGGCTGTCGTTGCCCGGCTGGTATTCGCCCAGCCGGATCAGCATTTCCACCTGCTGCCAGGCCGCCATCAGCTGGCGCACGGAGGTCGCCTCTTTAATCTGCTGGCGCGCCACCACGTTGCTCATGGTGCGGCTGAGGCTGGCAAGAATGTCAATAGCCGGATAATGACCGCGCTCCGCCAGCTTGCGCGTCAGCACGATATGGCCGTCAATCAGCGAGCGCACCTCGTCCGCGACCGGATCGTTCATTGAATCCTGTTCAATCAGCACCGAATAGAGCGCGGTGATCGCGCCGGTAGTGGTTTGTCCGGCGCGTTCAAGCAGGGTTGGCAGCAGCGTATAGACCGAGGGCGGCAGGCCGCCACGTCCCGGCGGTTCGCCGAGCGCCAGGCCGATTTCACGCTGCGCGCGGGCAAAACGGGTCAGGGAGTCCAGGATCAGCAGCACGCTTTTGCCCTGGTCGCGAAAGGCTTCGGCGATGGCGGTGGCGGTAAAAGCCGCGCGGGCGCGCTCCATGCTGCTGCGATCGGACGTGGCGCACAGCAGCACCGTACGGCTGCGCAGCTCGCTATCCAGCTCATGGTCAAGAAACTCACGCAGTTCGCGGCCGCGCTCGCCTATCAGACCAAACACAATCACGTCGCACGGCGTATTGCGCGCCAGTTCGGCCAGCAGCGTGGTTTTGCCGCAGCCTGCACCCGCAAAAATACCCACGCGCTGGCCGACGCCCAGCGTCAGCAGCCCGTCGATGGCGCGCATCCCGGTCGGCAACGGCGTGTCGATCCTGGGTCGGGCCGTTGGCGGCGGCGCATCGCCCAGCACCGGTTTGACATTGTCCGCTTCGCCCGGCAACGCAAACGCGCTGACGCTGCCCGCTTCAATCGGGCGACCAAAGCCGTCCAGCACGCTGCCCAGCAACTGCTCCGACACGCGGATGCTGTGCGGCAGAAACAGCGGCGTCACGCGGGCGCCCTGGGCGATGCCGTCCAGCTGGCCTAAGGCGGAAAGCAGCGTGTGCTGAGGGTTGAATCCCACCACTTCCGCCAGCACACGCGTGTTGTTTTTGCCCTCAATCTGGCAGAGATCGCCAATGCGGGCGCCCGGCAGGCTGCTTTCCAGCAGAATGCCGCTGATGCCGGTGATGCGCCCGTAAATAGCCACCGGCGAGAAGCGCGCCAGCCGCTGCTGATGGGCGGCAAACCAGTCGTCAAGCAGAGGAAAATCAGACTTCACCAGTTCACCTTTATCTGTTCCCGACCGGCGAATTCAACTTCGCTGGAGGTGATCGCCACCAGCCGCAAATCGCCAACCTGATCGCCGACAAACAGCCGTTCGCCGGCGTCCGTCACCACGTTAGCCCGCTTGCCAGTGGTGATCTGCACGATGCGGAAAGGCAGCTTCGCGCTGCGCAGTCGCGTATGGTTAACCAGCTGCGGCAGCACGTTATACTGCGCCTGAAAGCGCGTCAGCATCCTGTCGAGGATCTGTAACCGCTCTTTGCTCAGCTCGCCGTTCAGGATCAGTCGCCCTTTATCCATATCGATTTTCACCCCCGGCGTCAGGCCTCGCTCCCGCAGCATCGCCAGCAGCGGCGGCCGCACCTCCTGTAAGGTTTCCAGCATTTTGCGGCTGGAAGGCGTGGTGGCGGTCTGCGCCACGGTGGGCTGAAGGATCCAGCTGATAATCGTGAAGCTCAGCAGCAGGATCAGACTGACCGACAGCACCTGAATACCGCGAGAAAAAAGGCGCGAAGGCGCGGGCGCGGAGGCAGCAACCGGTGCGGCGACGGCCGCAGGTGCAACGGGCAGCGGCGCCGCGCGCATCGCTTCCCAGGGCTGCTCCGCCGGCGCCAGACAGAGCCAGACCTCGCCCAGCGCAAAAGGCGTATCGGGCGACAGCGGATCCAGCAGCGTCAGCGGCTCGCCCTCCGCCTGGCGCACCTGGCCTTCAATGCCGTGCAGCTGCCAGCGCTCGTCTTCAAAACACAGCGCGGCGTGCTGAGAAGCCACGCCGTCGTCAGTTAATTGCAGATCGGCCTCTTCGCTGTGGCCCAGCGTCCAGCGCCCGCCGCTGACCGGCAATGCCGCTCCCTGATGGCGGCCCGTGAGTACGCGTAGCTCAAACATAATCCACTCCTCAGGCATCGAAAGCGTCGATGCCCTCCTCCAGTTCAAGACGACCGACAACGTTAATCGCCAGGTTGGTTTGCAGCTCGGCAAACGACAGCACCGGCACCTGATGGAACTCATCCTGAATCAAACCGCGCAGCGGACTGCGCAGATCCTGCGCCACCAGCAGCACCGCCAACGCCGACTGTTCCGGCATAAAGGCGCTGCGCAACTGGGTCAGGATGGCCATCGTTTGTTCCTGGGTCAGCGCAAAAAAGACCTCGTTCTGCGTCTGGCGCAGCGCGTCGCGCAGCTGCTCTTCCATCTCCGGCGTCAGTAGCCAGACGTGCAGGCCATCATCCTGCGCGTACTGATAACAGATGTGTTCTTTCAGCGAGATACGCACCAGATCGGTCAGCAGACTGATATCCCGCTCGTGCTGACCGTGTTCGATCAGCGCTTCGGCAATGGCGCGCACCGAGCGCAGCGGGATGCGTTCCGCCACCAGGTTTTGCAGCACGTTAGAGAAACGCGCAATCGGCATCACCCGCTGGAGCTCCTGCGCCAGCTCGGGCTGTTCGCTCTCCAGCCAGCCCATCAGCGCGCGCGTCTCCTGCAGACCGATAAAGTTGGGCGCGCTGGCGTGGATGGCGTTTTCCATCCTTTTCATCAGCAGTTCGTGAAAACCCCAGCGCGGCACGTTTTCGTCCTGGAGCACCGCGTGATCGGCGGGCAGCCACAGCAGCGTCGTTTCTCTTCTGGCTTCCGTGCCGGGCTGCACGCCCTCCTGCGCCGCCAACGCTTCATGTTCGTGGCGGCTGACGGCAGGCGTCGTTACGCCAAAGGTGCCGATAACGCGCGGGATCTCGTAGACCGAATAGCGAAACTCATCGGCGGGCTGCTGCTCCTGAAACTCGATATCAAAAGCGGGCAGCGTAAAGCCGTAGTTATAAACGATGCTGTTGCGCAGGCGACGGATAGCCTGCACCAGCTCCAGCGTTTCCGCCGTGCCGCGCGCGTTGGCCGGAAATTGCAGCAGATAGGGCCGCGTGGGGTTGAACTGGCGTAAATCTTCCGTGCCGTTCAGCTCGGGCGGGATCACCTCGTTTTCCATCTGCGGCTGGCTGGCTACCAGCTCTCTTTTTGTGCGCCACACCTGAAAACTGCCCGAGGCCAGCGTCAGCAGCGCCAGCACCACAAAGACGCCGGTCGGCATCCCCGGCAGCAGCGCAAAGCCGAACATGCCGATGGAGGAAAAAATCCAGGCTTTAGGCTGGCTGGTGAGCTGCTCCGCAATTTCCCGACCGATATTGTTATCCATGCTGCTGTCGCCGTCGGACGAAACGCGGGTGATAATCATCCCGGCCGTCAGCGAGATCAGCAGCGCCGGGATCTGCGCAATCAGGCCGTCGCCGATAGTCAGCACCGAATAGGTGTGCATCGCATCGCCTGCCGGCATTCCCAGCTGCATTACGCCAATGCTGAAACCGCCGATCAGGTTAATAAAGAGGATAACTAACCCGGCGATCGCATCGCCTTTTACAAACTTCATTGCGCCATCCATTGCGCCGAACAGCTGGCTCTCTTTCGCCAGATCGACACGTTTGCGTTTGGCGGTATTCACATCGATGATGCCCGCGCGCAAATCGCTGTCGATCGACATCTGCTTGCCCGGCATCGCGTCCAGCGTAAAGCGTGCGGCCACCTCCGCCACCCTTTCCGACCCTTTAGTGATCACCAGGAAGTTCACCACGGTCAGGATCAGGAACATCACCATCCCCACCGCAAGGTTGCCGCCGACCACGAAGGTGCCGAAAGCGGCCACGATATGGCCCGCGTCCTGCTGTACCAGGATCTGTCGCGTGGTGGAAATCGACAGCGCCAGCCGGAACATGGTGGTCAGCAGCAGCACCGCCGGAAAGCTGGAAAACGCCAGCGGCTTGGGCAGATACATCGCCAGCACCACCAGCAGCGAAGAGAGACAGATATTGACGGCAATCAGCGCATCGATCAGCCCCAGCGGCAGCGGAATAATCAGCATAAACACGATCGCCAGCGCAAACATCGCGCCGATGATCTCGGAGCGCTGCATGGCCGCCAGCGCGATGCGGTTGAGGATCAAAAACAGGCTGTTCATACCGCTCCCTGACTTCCCGCGCGGTTCTGGTCATTGATAAGTTTGGTGATGGTGGCGCGCAGTAGCGTCGCTGCTTCCGGCTGATTTTTCTGGTCCCGCCACAGCTTCGGCGGCATATCGTTGACCAGCGGCAGCAGCCCGTTCAGAAAGCGCATCCGCGCCTGCGGCTGTTCGACCTCAAACTCTTTCACGATGGCGGTGATATCGCGCGGCTGTAGCCCCATCTCCGCGATGCCCAGCAGACGTCGGGTCATCGCCAGGCCGTCGAGCGCAGAGAGCGGAATTTTCCCGCCGCTGCGTAGCCGGTTAAGCAGTTTGTCGCTGTTAGCGATCATCTGCGTCAGCTGCCCCGCCTCGCTCAGGGCAACATGGATTTTGTGCAGCGAGCGCGAAGAGAGCGAAGGCGTCAGCGAGGCAATATCCTCCGCCAGCGCGCGCTGTAAAGTACGCAGTCCTGGTACAAACTGCTCACGGCCAAAACGCTCCAGCAGGCTGTCCAGCATTACCGCCGCCGACTGATGCTTAACGATGCCGTGATAGTAGAGATGACGTATTGCCTGCTTTTCCGTGGGATCGGTGGTAAAGCTGGCGATGGCCGAGGCCGTATTCAGCCCGGCCCTTACGCTTTCGCCGTACTGCTCGTCGAGTTTGTTCAGCGCCTCGCCAGCGGCGTTGGCGGTCGCAATATCGCCGCTGCGATCGGCTTCGCGCAGCGTCATCCGCAGCAGCAGATCGCAGCGCGCCGGATCGTTGTCCACAGAGGCCACCAGCTGCTCCGCATCCGGCTCCCGCCCCAGCACCCCTTTCAGGGCACCAAGCCGCGCCTCCAGCTTCTCCTGCTGTTCGTCGTCCAGCATCTGGTAGAGTTCGCCAAGCCGCTCGATGCGCTCTACCGCGCCGCGATTGCTGCGCAGATGCTGGGTATTGATCTGCCGACGGTTCAGGCCCTTGGTTTTTTTCTCTACCTTTTCGCTGAACATCATGCCGATCTCTTCCAGCGAATCGGTCAGCGAGGCGGCCGCCAGAGGGGTGTTTACCGGTCTTGCCCGAACCTCCGGGCCTGTGCCCGTGCCCGTTGCTGCCGGACGCGGTATATCCTGCTTTAACACCGTTTTGGCCAGCGCCTGTTGATACTGAAGAGAAGATTGGACTTTTATCATCCCGGCCCCAAAGGTTGATTTCGCGATGGGATTAAGTGGTAAAAAAACGAAGCCGGTTCCCCAATAAATAAAAGTAAAAAAAAGACGACCAGCTGAAACTTTCAACCTCCGTTATTAGTGTAAAAACTTGCACAACTCTTTTTGCTTTTTTGTCGCTATTTGTCTCAGATGATTCTTAGTTAATTCACAACAACCGCGCTATGACTGCTATTTCATCTTTTTTTTGGCCTGGCACACCCTTTGCAATAACAACGTATCTGAATAATGCCAGGAGCAAAAAAATGTTAACTGCCACGCCAATTGAAATGTCTTTTACCCCTGAAGCCCCGGTCGCCGTTTTATGGCAGGAAATTCTTTGCCAGCAAAATCGCAAGCTGCATAATTTTATTCGCAAGCGTGTTTCAAATCGGGAAGACGTGGAGGACATTGCGCAAATGACCTGTGTGGAAGTGCTGCGCAACAGCCATAAATTTTTAGGCGCGTCGCGGCCGGAAACCTGGCTTTTTGGCATCGCCGCCAATCTCATCCGCAACTACTACAAAACGCATCAGAACCGTTTCCTCTTTGACAGCATCAACGAAGACAACGTGCTGGAACTGATTCAGGAATGCGATCCCAGCGATATTATCGCTAACGATCAGCTACTCAGCGTAATGGCCGCGTCGATCGATCGCCTGCCGGAAGAGACGCGGCGGATGCTGACGATCCTGGTGGAGCGCAACGGGAGCTACCAGGACGTGGCAACCTCGCTGAATATCCCTTTAGGCACGGTAAAATCGCGCCTGTCGCGCGTGCGTGAATCGCTGAAAAGCACGATAAGCTGAGGAACAGGATTTTTGCAGGCTGATGCGCGTAATAATTAATTATTTGCGATCCGTCACCATTTTCAGAGTCAGGTTAATGGCCTCCTGACAGAATATTTGCTGTACTGAGTCAGTTAAAAAATTTTCTGAGCTGCACGATAAGCTGTAATAATTTATGCTTATTATCCCTTTTTCATTAAACAGAGAGAGAAATGCTTTCGTCTGAGATATTTAGCCTTAACGTCAGTAAAGAGCCTTATAATGGCCGCGCCATTCTGCCCGACTTCGCGCTTGACCGCGTTAACGACGCCATCTATTTGGTGCGTCAGGATGCCCAACTGGCTTATATCAATAATAAAGCCTGCGAAATGCTCGGTTATAATTACCAGGCGCTTATTCGATTAAGCTATTCCGATATTGAAGGCGAACTGCAGGATCCCGACGTCGCCGCGCTGTGGTGGAAACTGAGCCTGCGGCCGGAAGGGATCCGCTTTACCTCGCAGCACCGTATGCATAACGGCGAAATCATCCCGGTCGAGGTTAACTCCAGCGCCTGGGAGCACGAGGGCGAAATGCTGGTGCTGTGCGTGGTGCGCGACGTGCGCGAGCTGAAGCAGCGCACGGAGCGCTATTTGCAGCAGGAGCAGCAGTTTCGCTCGCTGGTGGAAAACTCGCCGGATCTGATAGCCCGCTTCGATACCGATCTGCGCTGCCTTTATGCTAATCCGCGCGTGCTTGATTTAATCGGCTGTAGCGAAGAGAAAGCGCGCGGCTGGCGGCTTACCGACAGCATTCCGTTTGATGAGCCTGGTATGCAGCTGTTTCGCCTGGTTTCCAATACGCTGGCAAGCGGCGAAAAGAGCGAATCGGAACTGGAGGCGCGCTTTGGCGAACGCGCGATGGTGCTGCACGTGCGCTGCGTACCGGAATACGATTTGAAAGGCGAAGTGGTGACAATCCTGGCCGTGGGCCGCGATATCACGCGCCTGCGGGAAGTGGAAAACGAAGTGCGCGCCGCGCATCATCAGCTGCGCCTTCTTGCCAGTAATCAGCAGGAGCGCACCGAGCAGGAGCGCAAGCATATCGCGCGGGAGATCCATGACGAGCTGGGCCAGCATTTAACCAGCCTGCGCGCCGGGCTGTCGGTTATCGGCATGCAAAGCAAAAATCCCGCTCGCGTTTCCAGCCAGGTGGATTACCTGATGACGCTGATCGACAGCACCATCCAGGTGGTGCGCGACGTCTCCACGCGGCTGCGCCCCAATATGCTGAACATGGGGCTGATGCCCGCGCTGGAGTGGCTGCGCGACGAGTTTGTCAAAAACGGCGGCTGTAGCTGTATGCTGATCGTTCCGGAAGGCAAGCCGGTAGCGCTCTCCGACCAGGTGGTGACCACGGTGTTCCGCATCGTGCAGGAGTCGCTTACCAATATTTCCCGTCACGCCCGCGCCAGTAAGGTATCTATTATCGTCCAGACCACCCGCGACGCGCTGGTGATCCAGGTACGCGATAACGGCCGCGGTTTCCAGATGCACTCCGTGCGTCACGACGCCTTCGGGCTTTTAGGGATTAAAGAGCGTGTGGATATGCTGAATGGTCAGGTGACCATCACCAGCCGTCCCGGCGAAGGCACGCAGCTGGAACTGACCCTTCCTTTAAAAAACCAGGCCTATTTTCCGTCAGCAACCAGGGATGCAGGATGAATGATGTCATAAGATTAGTGATCGCCGACGATCACGCCCTGATGCGTGAAGGGCTGAAACAGATATTTGCGCTCGACGACCATATCACCGTCGTGGGCGAGGCTGGCGACGGCGGTCAGGTACTGGAAAGGCTGCGTCTTGGCGGCCTCGATCTGCTGCTGCTGGATATCTCTATGCCCGGCATCAGCGGCGAAGATTTAATTAACCGTATTCGCTCGCAGTATGAAGATCTGCCTATTCTTGTGCTGAGCATGTTTAACGAACCGCAGATCGCCCGTCGCGTGCTGAACTGCGGCGCGGGAGGCTACATCACCAAGGACAAAAATCCGGATGCGCTGCTGGCGGCGATCCGCAGCGTGGCGCGCGGATCGCGCTATATCGACCATGATCTGGCGCAGGAAATCGTCTTTGCCGAATACCAGAACGGCAACCGCGCGCTGCACGAAACGCTGACGACCCGCGAACGCCAGATCCTGCTGATGCTGGCGCACGGCGAAACCATCAACGCCATTGCCGAAGCCCTGGCAATCAGTAATAAAACCGTCAGCACCTATAAGTCGCGCATGATGGAGAAAATGCAGTTCAGCAGCAACGCCGATATCGTCAGATACGCGATCAGCCACCGCCTGGTGCAGTAGCTTCAGGCGTTTTGATCTCCGTTTCTTCCACGGGCGGCGTCTCTGCCGCCTGTGGTTTCTCCGGCTGCCAGGCGCGGTGGTGGCGCTTGCTGACCAGGAAAATCGGCGTGGCGATAAACAGCAGCAGGCTGCCCGCCATGCCGCAAACCAGCAGGCTGATGCCGCCCGGCCAGCCCGCGCCGGAGGTTAATCCGGCCACGACCAATGCCAGGATAAAGAAGAAGGAAAGCGTCAGGCTGACCGGCCAGATATTGGTAATATCCATATCGCTGAGCGCCATTTTCACCGGTTTTACCGCGCGCTTCTCGGCCTCTTTCTCTGCCCGGATCCTGCCTTTTACCGCTTCCAGATCGATACCCGGCGCAATAAAATCGCCCAGCTGCTGCGGATGATGCAGCTCGTCAAAGACGCGCGCGACGGGCGGGAAAGTCAGCGGCCAGCTGGCGCTGTGCACGCCGTAGGCGGTCAGCGCGGGCAAGGTAATGCGCGGCAGCTGCACGGGTTGCAGATAGCGGTTGTTGTAAACCACCCAGCTCTGGCGCGTTTCACCCCGCATAACGTGATAAAGCCGAAAGCGATCCGCCGGCGGATAATGCAGATGACTGACGCGCGCGCGTATCGAAGGAATATGATGGTAGCGACAGTAGTTGACCCGACCCTGTCCCTGCGCAGCCAGCAGCACGCCCAGCGCAGGTAAAAAATACCAGGAGGTACCATCCGCCGCGAACGGGCCATTAAGATGCTCAAGAAACCTTGCTTCGCTGCTGCCGTTCAGATGTTCAGGCCACCAGCGCCAGCTGCGGCCAATTACGCGTTCGGTCGGCACGTTAAATACGCCCATCGGCTCCGTTTCCGCAGGCAGAATGGCAAAAGGAAAAATCTTGCTGAAAAAGGTCAGCGCGTCATCCGCCCCATCCCATTCACCGCCTGCTTCCAGGCCATGCAGATTCGAGGTCAGCTCCGCCCAGCCGTTTTTACCCAGCAAATCGACCTGATATTTGGTATCCGCCAGCCTTTTACCCAGCCGCAGAATCGACGACGGAATGCCGTCCAGCGGCAGATCGGGCACCTGGAAAGCGATGTCTGTTTGTTCTTCCATACTGCAATAATCCCCAAAGGCGAGCGCCCGCCCATTCGGTCAGATAATAAAAAGAAGCCGCAAGGCTGAATATAAAAAGCTGCGCCAGCGGCCGACGGCAGCCACGCCAAAAAATTTGGCTTAAGTTAAAAAGTCGCGACAATTCAAAAGATTATACGTACCAGCCTTGTTATCTGGCAACCCATGAAATAACCCGCGACAAGAAAAAGGATGAAGTTCGCCGCGCCAGGAAAATAGTCGTTAAAAAAGAAAAGGTAAGCGTAGACGGTTAATCCACAATTAAAGTAGCAGAATAATGAAAGGGAGCGATTCGGCAGAATAACTACGCTTAAGTTAAATTGGCGGTAACAATAACTTTTGTTTTTTTGCCACGTCGGCCGATGCTTTCTGATAGCCAGACGAGCTGATGCGGCTCGCAAATCACGCCAGCCTTGTTTCATGCATTTTCATTATTTTATGCGCCGTTATCCAAAACTAAAAAGCGATACCCTTCTGCGGCCAAAAAGCGCCTGTTCGTTATTGACGGAAAAAATGAGAGGCATAAAGTTGATCCGCACCGCAGCAAAACGGCACTGGCCTGAAACATCAGCGCGGCAGCACTCAGGAGAAGCAAAGCGATAAGGTGAGGCAGCATGGTAAACGCGAATTATCCCAGCTCGCGGGCCGGTCGTTTCAGCAGGAAGCAACGTAAAAGGAGAAGGCATGCAAGTCAAAATCGCAAAACTTGAATCTGACGTGGATAACATCAAAAACCATATCAGCGATATCAGAACGGACCTGCGGGAGATGCGTTACGATATCGACAAATTAAACATCAATCTGCGTCTGGAAATGAAATCCGACTTTCGGCTGATGTTTGCTGCGCTTATTACCTCGGTGCTGGGGCTGGCGGCGCTGATGGCGAAAGGGTTTTACTGGTTTTAAACCGGCATAGGGCAAACCGGCGCAGCCGTTGCGCTTACGCCAGGCCTACCGCAACCCTACGTACAGCATCACAACCTTTATCGCTCTGCTTCAGGCTGGCCGCCACTCTCTTACCGCAATGCCATAGTCAGAGGGCAGAAAGGGCTGAGCAGATAAGCGGGCCGTTTGGCGCATGGACGCGCCAACCGAGCCTCCAGGGAAGGATTCACGGCATGTCCGTGTTCCGATCTGCCCTTTCTGCCTTACATCAGGCTTGCCGCCACTCTCTTACCGCAATGCCACAGTCAGAGGGCAGAAAGGGCTGAGCGGATAAGCGGACCGTTTGGCGCATGGATGCGCCAACCGAGCCTCCAGGGAAGGATTCACGGCGTGTCCGTGTTCTGATCTGCCCTTTCTGCCTTACATCAGGCTTGCCGCGACTTCTACTCCGCAGCTAAATTAAAAATGCTTAAAGCGCCATCTGTAAAAGCAGGCAGCCTGCCAGCCCACATACCGCAATAATCGTTTCCAGCACTGACCAGGAGCGCAGCGTCTCCCCGATACTCAGGTTAAAGTACTCTTTAAACAGCCAGAAACCCGGGTCGTTAACGTGCGAGAAAATCACGCTGCCGGATCCCACCGCAATCACCATCAGCTCCGGGCTGACGCCCGTGGTGACAATAATCGGCGCCACAATCCCGCCTGCGGTGATCGCCGCAACCGTGGCCGACCCCAGCGCCAGACGCAGCGCGGCGGCAATAGACCATGCCATCAAAATAGGCGATACCGAACTGCCCTTCATCAGGCTGGCGATATATTTATCCACGCCGCTGTCGACCAGAACCTGCTTAAAGGCACCGCCGCCGCCGATAATCAGCAGCATCATGGCGATGATTTTAATGGAATCGCCCAGCGTGTCCGTAATTTGCTCCATGGTGCGGCCACGATTCAGCCCAAACGTAAAGATGGCAATCAGCACCGCAATCAGGGTGGCCATAATCGGATCGCCGAAAAACTCCGCGTACGGCAGCAATACATGCCCTTTTGGCAGCACCATCTCCGCCACCGCGCGCACCGCCATCAGCACTACCGGCACCAGCGCCGTCCAGACGCTGACTGCAAACGTCGGCATCTCCGCTTCGCTAAAGCTCTTCGGGTTATACAACCCCTGCGGCACCGGCTTATCAATGCCTTTTAAAAAGCGTGCAAATACCGGCCCGGCCAGGATTACCGTCGGGATCCCCAGCAGCGTGCCGTACAGCAGCGTTTTGCCCATATCGGCATGAAACAGCGTTGCTATAGCCGTGGGGCCTGGGTGCGGCGGCAGAAACCCGTGCGTCACCGAAAGCGAGGCCGCCATCGGCACGCCAACAAACAGCAACGGCACGCGGGCCGCCGCCGCGATCGACAATACCAGCGGCAGCAGCAGCACAAAGCCAACTTCGTAAAACAGCGCGAAGCCGACGGTAAAGCCAGTCAGCACCACCGCCCACTGAATGTGATCCTTGCCAAACTTATTGATAAGCGTAGTGGCGATGCGCTGCGCGCCGCCGCAGTCCGCCAGCAGCTTCCCCAGCATTGCGCCAAATCCCATAATCAGCGCCAGACTGCCCAGCGTACCGCCAACGCCGGCTTTTATTGAGGTAATAACTTTATTGACGGGCATTCCCTGCATAACGCCCACCGCCAGCGCCACGAGGATCAGGGCGATAAAACCGTTCAGCTTGAAACGAACCATCAGCAACAGCAGCAGCGCTACGCCGATGACGACAAAGAGTATTGGCATGATGTTTCTCCGGCAGCCTGTGGGCCGCTTCTGTTTTTCTGCCAGATGCGGCAGGCATAAGTAGGGAACAACAGACAGGTAGTGACCTGCTGCTGGCATGTTAACGGTAACATGGCGCAACTAAAATGGGCTGCCGCAGAGGAATTTACAATTTGAGATGAAGATCAAACTTTTGTTACTACCGTTTTTTACGTAATGATAACAACTGTGAGAAGAACCCAGCCTGACCGCAAGGCCAACCCTGTTTTAAACAGCGGTCTGCCTTTTAATCAACAAGCCAATACCGGCAGCGCCAAAAAGAGCGCAAAAGCTGCCTCAATCAGACGCCGCACCCAGGTAAGTTTGGGCGGCTATAGCGGTTTGGAAAAGCGGCGTATAGCTGCCGAATACTGCCCGGCACAGAAAGCCACTCACAACACCAGCAGCTAAAGCCAGCGAGGGCGCCTGCCCTGCCGTATCGCCACGCTCATCATGGCCAGATTGTCTGGGCCGACGCTAAGGAAGCCAGATACATCGGTAATAATGTTAACACTATGGCCGTCATCCTCCTGTCCCTGTGGCAAATCCATACACATACTTTTTAGTCCGCCGACTTGACCTGCAACAAGCAAATTTGACTTAAAGCCAAAGATAATGTAACAAAATAATTCTGTATGCATCGAAATGCGTTTTTCTGGTTTAACATTTACATTGCTTTGCGTAACGATGATTGCTTTCGGGAACTATCAGCCCGGTGGTAACATTCATTCACGCAATTTTTAAACCTCAGAAATCCTAATGGCAACATAAAGATAACATTAGCTTCTGTAGGGGCGTTAATCGGCAGTTTAATTTCCAATTTGTGCGCTTATTCGCAGGATTGATATTCTGTTAAGTTTCTGTGCTACGCGCTATTATAAAAAAAAGATAAGTTTCTTTTTTTATTGGCTCACCCGTCCACAGGCGTCAAAACGCAATGAAAACGTTTTCACGCGCTGAAAAGCACATTATTTTTACACAAATGTAGCAAGAGGTAATTATAGTTTAACAATAGGAGTCAATAATTTAACGCAGCGGTGAAACAATTCATCGCAAAGATCCATGCTGTTATATCTGAGATTCCTATTACTGTTGCTACTCCTTCTCCCGATTTGGTCTCAGGATCAAACTTCGTTGAAATAACCGCATAAACAGGGACTGCACTGCAGCTCTATTGTTAACGTGCGGTAAATAAAAAAGAAAGGCAGTTTATGTTAGATCGAGGTCAGCAATGTTTGGATTAGATGCGTTCCACCTGGCGAGGATACAGTTCGCGTTTACCGTTTCCTTCCATATTATCTTCCCGGCTATCACCATCGGGCTCGCCAGCTTCCTGGCGGTGCTGGAAGGTCTGTGGCTGAAAACGAAAAACGAAGATTATCGTGACCTGTACCACTTCTGGTCGAAAATCTTCGCCGTCAACTTTGGTATGGGCGTGGTGTCCGGCCTGGTGATGGCGTATCAGTTCGGCACCAACTGGAGCGGCTTCTCGCAGTTTGCGGGCAGCATCACCGGTCCGCTGCTGACCTACGAAGTGCTTACCGCATTCTTCCTGGAAGCCGGCTTCCTGGGCGTGATGCTGTTTGGCTGGAACCGCGTGGGGCCGGGCCTGCACTTCTTCGCGACCTGCATGGTAGCGCTGGGCACCATCATCTCTACTTTCTGGATCCTCGCCTCTAACAGCTGGATGCAGACGCCGCAGGGCTATGCCATTCAGGATGGGCTGGTGGTGCCGGTAGACTGGTTTAAGATTGTCTTTAACCCGTCCTTCCCGTTCCGCCTGCTGCATATGTCCACCGCGGCTTTCCTGGCGAGCGCCTTCTTTGTTGGCTCTTCCGCTGCCTGGCATTTGCTGCGCAAAAACGACACGCCGGCAATTCGCAAAATGCTCTCTATGGCATTGTGGATGGCGCTGATCGTATCGCCAATCCAGGCGGTGCTGGGCGATGCCCACGGTTTGAATACGCTTGAGCATCAGCCGGCGAAAATCGCGGCGATTGAAGGCCACTGGGAAAACCCGCCGGGCGAACCTACTCCGCTGATCCTGTTCGGTATCCCGGATATGGAGCAGGAAAAAACCAAATACGCGCTGGAAATTCCTTACCTGGGCAGCCTGATCCTGACGCACAGCCTGGACAAGCAGGTGCCGGCGCTGAAGACCTTCCCGAAAGAGGATCGTCCTGACTCGCTGATCGTGTTCTGGTCATTCCGCGTAATGGCCGGCCTGGGCATGCTGATGATTACCCTGGGCGTGGTCAGCCTGTGGCTGCGTTATCGCAAACGCCTGTACACCTCGCGTCCTTTCCTGTGGTTCGCGCTGCTGATGGGCCCTTCCGGTCTGATCGCGCTGCTGGCGGGCTGGTTCACCACCGAGATTGGTCGTCAGCCGTGGGTGGTTTATGGCCTGCTGCGTACCAAAGACGCGGTATCGGCGCACGGCGAGATGCATATGAGCATCAGCCTGCTCGCCTTTATCCTGGTCTATATGTCGGTGTTCGGCGTGGGCTATATCTACCTGTTTAACCTGATCAAAAAAGGACCGAAACAGGGCGAAGGCCACGATGAACCTGAAGGCGGCCCTGGCACACGTCATACTCAGGCGCGTCCTCTGTCTGCCGTGAAAGAAAAGTTAAACGCGCCGGAAAAGGATAAATAACGTGGGCATTGATACTTCTATTATCTGGTTCACCATCATCGTCTTCTCGACGCTGATGTACATCGTGATGGACGGATTCGATCTCGGTATCGGTATTCTGTTTCCGTTCAATAAAGATGCCGCCGAGCGCGACATGATGGTCAATACCGTCGCGCCAGTGTGGGACGGCAACGAAACCTGGCTGGTACTGGGTGGCGCGGCGCTGTATGGCGCCTTCCCGCTGGCCTATGCGGTGATCCTGGACGCGCTTTCCGTGCCGCTGACCCTGATGCTGATTGGTCTGATCTTCCGCGGCGTGGCGTTTGAGTTCCGCTTTAAGGCAACCGAAGTGCACCGTCCGTTCTGGGACAAGTCCTTTATCGTGGGCTCGTTCCTGGCGACCTTCAGCCAGGGCGTGGTGCTGGGCACCTTTATCAACGGTTTTGAAGTAACTAACCGTGCCTACAGCGGCCCTGAGCTGCTGTGGCTGACGCCGTTCTCGCTGTTCTGTGGTCTGGGTCTGGTCGTGGCGTACGCGCTGCTGGGCAGCACCTGGCTGATTATGAAAACCGAGAACGAGCTGCATCGCAAAATGACCGCGATCACTAAGCCCCTGCTGCTGGTGCTGCTGGCGATTATCGCTATCGTCAGCGTCTGGACACCGCTGGAGCACGCCGACATTATGCATCGCTGGTTTACGCTGCCTAACCTGTTCTGGTTCCTGCCGGTACCGGTGCTGGTGCTGCTGGCTTCCATCGCGCTGTTGCGCGCGCTAAAGCGTCATGCGCACTACTCGCCGTTCCTGCTGACGCTGGCGCTGGTTTTCCTGGGCTTTACCGGTCTGGGCATCAGCGTGTGGCCAAACATTATTCCGCCACACATCACCATCTGGATGGCGGCGTCGCCACCGCAGAGCCAGGGCTTTATGCTGGTTGGCGGGCTGCTGATTATCCCGGTTATTCTGTTCTACACCTTCTGGAGCTACTACGTGTTCCGCGGGAAGATCAAACCGGACGAGCATTACCATTAATTACGGCTTATCGGAGGATAGTATGGTTGAAACTCAGCAGGCGCCTAAGCTCCCGGTGTGGAAACGCATCCTGTGGCTGGCCGTCATTTATGCAGGCAGCGTGCTGGCGCTTGGCGTTGTCGCGACACTGTTTCGCTTTATGATGACCGCAGCTGGCATGAAGTCTCACTGATACTCTGATTGCCGGTTGTTTGAAAGCCCACGCCCGCGTGGGCTTTTTTTATGCCTGGCGTACTTAAAGCGCGTGAGGCCAGGAACTATCCGAGCCTTTTACCGCTTTTTCTTTACATCATTCATAAATTTACACACAACCGCAGCGGCAAGCCTTCACTGATGGTCTATGCTTTAATTTCTCATGAGGAAATCATGTCATCAAGAAGGAGGCACTATGAGTCTACTAGATAAAGCTAACGATAAAGCCGAAGAAGCGCTGGGCAAAGGCCAGGAGCAGTTTGGTAAGGCCGCCGAGTCTCCGGAGCATGAGTTCAAAGGCAAGGTTCGTCAGGGCGCAGCCAAAGCTTCTTATGCCGTTGACGATGCGCTGGACTGCGTGAAGACCAAAACGCAGGATTCCCCTTTCGTTTCGCTGGCGATTGCCGCGGGCGTGGGCTTCCTTGCCGCGAAGATTTTCGGTCGCCGCTAGTCGCGTAACGTTACTGCATCAGGGCCGGTTATCCGGCCCTTTTTTTTGCCCGTCATTCGTCGTTTTGTCCGTTTTTCCCCCCCGCCCTCGCCCGCACAGGCCCTGCAAACCGTGATCCATGCCGCTTTTTTGGCAAAACCCGGACTTATTCAGCACTATTTATAACAATAAAATTCCGAATTAGTGCTTTCATTCTGCCGCACAGGCCATCGCTCCCGCCTTTAGCCAGCCGTTTCCTCCTTACAGTACGCATTGTGCCGGAGATAATGCTGATAAAAGCATGATGGCCGCGACCGCGTTTCCGCTTGTGGAAGCGCAGCGCTATCACTAAAACAGGGTTTCCCAATATGAAAAGCGAATCCACCTTGAAAAGAACAGTGGCGTTCTGTGGTGTTGGATTACTGCTGGCCTCCGGCCAGGCGCTGGCGGACTACGCGCCGCTCAGCATCGACTCGCCTTACGCCTTTGGCGACTGGGGCGGCAACCGTAGCCAGCTTGAGCAGGACGGCGTGCAGTTTCAGGTGAACTACACCATGGAATCCGCCAGCAATTTCTCCGGCGGCTATAACCAGTCCACGTCGGCACGCTATACCGATCAGTGGGGCTTCGGCACCACGCTGGACCTGGAAAAACTGCTGAACTGGACCGATACCCAATTTCAGGCAACCATCACCAGCCGTAACGGCCAGAACCTGACGGATTATATCAACGATCCGCGCTCCGGCGGCCTGTCATCGGTGCAGGAAGTCTGGGGACGTGGACAAACCTGGCGTCTGACGCAGTTCTGGATCAACAAAGGCTTCTTTGACCACACGGTGGAAGTGAAAGCGGGTCGCGTAACCGTGGGTGAAGACTTCGACAGCTGGCCAAGCAAGTTCCAGAACCTGGCGTTCGGCGGCGGTCAGGCGGGCAACTGGCGTGGCGATCGCTGGTATAACTGGCCGGTTTCCCAGTGGGGCGGCCGCGTGAAGTTCAACTTTACGCCAGAAGTCTTCCTGCAGGTCGGCTTCTATAATCAAACCCCGTCCAACTACGACACCGGCAACGGTTTCCGCCTGGACGCCAGCCCGACGCTGGGCAATCTGGTGCCGGTTGAACTGGCCTGGCAGCCGAAGCTTGGCGCGGATAAGCTGGCCGGCAACTACCGTGCAGGCTTCTACTACTCTTCGGTGAGAGGCGACAACTACAGCTCTTACAGCAACGGCCAGTACGGCGAGGATAACCACTCTTACGGCGGCTACCTGCTGCTGCAACAGCAGCTGTTCGCGATGGGCGGCGATAACAAGCGCGGCCTGAGCATTGTGGCCCAGGGCGTAATGAACGATCACAAGACCTCGAAAACCGACAATTACCAGTCGCTGGCGCTGGTCTGGACCGGGCCGTTTGACTCCCGTACGGAAGATGAAATCGGTATCGGCGCGGCGCGTATTCACGTCAATGACGACTACAGCAAAATGCTGCGCCAGACCAACCGTGAAAACGGCGTGAACGATTACGATAATCCAACTTATCTGCCGATCCAGAGCGGTTCGGAATATAACTACGAGATTTATTACAACGCGCACGTCACTAACTGGATGAACCTGCGTCCTAACCTGCAATACGTTGCATCGCCGGGTGCAGTCAGTGAAGTGAAAGACGCCTTTGTTGGCGGCATTACCGCGACCATCAACTTCTGATGGTGTTCAGGCGGGCTTTACGGCCCGCTTTTTTTCCCCGCAATGCCTCTTCCCTTACGTTATCAATCCACACAAACGCCGTCGTTTACTGCTGCGCATAGCTGAGGGTGACGGGCGCATCAGGCAATTTAGTAAAGCGGGTAATAATCTGGTGGAAATCGGCGGTGGGATCCAGCTTGCTGAACGCCTGTGGATAAAGATCGCGCGCCAGAATTTCCATCCCGATAATGTTATACGGGTGATTGTAGAAATGATGGTAAATCCCGTACACCCTGCCCTGCTGCACCGGCGTAATCTGTTGAAGTCCGCTGCGGTTGACCAGCGTGGTAAAGGTCGTTTTTACCTCCTGCGGCAACACGTTATAGCCAAACGGCAGCACGTTTTTATTCGGCCGTTTCGAGCCTGTCATAATATAAACGTCCGGTTTCATGGCGATAATTTTCTCCAGCGCGACGAAGCCTGAAGCCCCGGGCAGCAGCGCCGAGCCGATGTTTTTACCGCCAACGGCTTCTACCAGACCGCCCCAGCCGTTATGGCCGTGCGTAAAGCAGCAGCTGTCCGAGTTGCCCGCTATCGGTTCAATAAAGACCGTAGGTTTTTTAGCGATCTGCCCAATGGTTTGCTGCATGGCATCAAAACGCTGGTTATAAAAATCCGTATAAGCCTTCGCGCGCGGCTCCTGGTTCAGCACCTTGCCCAGCAGCGTGATGCTGTTGGCAGTGTTCTGCGCCGGGTGCAGTTCATAATCGATAAACATGACCGGGATATGCAGGCGCTGCAGCGTATCCAACACGCCAGTTTGCTTTAATGCCGCTTTGGCGCGCAGCTGAGCGATCATCAGATCCGGCTGCTGTGCCACCACGCTTTCCAGATTCACCTGTCCCTGGTCATTAAAGCCCATATCAATGATCTTAGCTGCTTCCGGCCAGGTTTTACTGAGCAGTGCCCAGGTCTGCGGATCCTGCTTTTTCGGCAAATTATTCCAGGCTACGACGCGATGAAAAGGGTTCTCCCGATCAAGCAAGGCCAGCGCCATGATGTCACGACCGTCCTGCAGGATGACATGCTGCGGTTCTTTGGCCAGGGTGATTTTTTGATTATCCATATCGGTAATCTGTAGCGGATAGGTAGTCGCGGCGGCGCCCGCAGACACAGCCAGGGAAGCCAGTAACAGCCAGCGGCGGATCATTGCATCTCTCCTTTAAAAATAAGCGAGGCTGACTATACCGATAATCATTCTGCATTGCTTCTCTTTCGGCGGCGCTCCTGTTGGGCAGGCTCTGCGCCCTGTCGCCAACCTATAAAAAAAGGGCAGCCCGAAGGCCACCCTTGTTATTCGTCAGAAGCCAGCGGCTTCGGATTTATTTTTTCGCATCGTCCGGCAGCGCATAGGCAACGATATAGTCGCCCAGCTTGGTGCCGAAGGAGCCGTGACCACCTGCCGCGATCAGCACGTACTGCTTGCCGTTCACTTCATAGGTCATTGGGGTTGCCTGGCCGCCAGCTGGCAGACGCGCTTCCCACAGTTTTTCGCCGTTGGTGACGTTGAACGCACGCAGATAGTTATCTGCCGTTGCGCCGATAAACATCACGTTACCCGCCGTAGAGATTGGGCCGCCCAGCATAGGCATACCCATTTTGAACGGCAGCGGCACCGGCGAGCTGTCACGAACGGTACCGATGCGTTTTTTCCACACGATATCGTTGGTTTTCAGGTCAACCGCAGAGATGTAGCCCCATGCTGGCTGCTTACAAGGGAAGCCCAGCGGAGACAGGAACGGGTTCAGGGTCACGCCGTACGGCACGCCGTACTGCGGCTGAACGCCAGTCTCGCTGCCGCTGCCGCCTTTGTCGTTCTCATCCGGCCACATTGGGTTATTTGGACCACGTGGGATCAGACGGGAAACGAACGGCAGCGCCATTGGGTTGGTAATGGCAATCTGACGATCGGTATTAACTGAAATACCGCCCCACTCGAACATGCCCAGGTTACCCGGGAATACCAGGGTGCCCTGCTCTGACGGTGGCGTGAACGGGCCTTCATAACGCAGGCTGTGGAACATCACGCGGCAGATCAGCTGATCGTAAATCGTCGCGCCCCACATGTCCGCGCCGGACAGCTTGTCTTTTGGACGGTAGGTCAGCTCAGAGAAGTGCTGAGTAGGAGACAGACGGTCGCCTTTTGCCGGGCCCTGAGGCACTGGCGTTTCTGGCGCAGGAACGACTTCTTTACCGCTACGACGATCCAGAACGAAGATATCGCCGGTTTTGGTTGGTACATAGATAACCGGAACGGTGCTGCCGTCTTTAACGGTAATGTCCGCCAGCGTCGGCTGGGCCGGCACATCCATATCCCACAGATCGTGGTGAACGGTCTGGTAGAACCAGGCCACTTTACCGGTGGTCGCATTCAGCGCCAGCATACCCGTCGCGTAACGCTCCATTTCTGGCGTGCGGTTACCGCCCCAGATATCCGGCGTAGCTACGCCAATTGGCAGGTAAACCAGATCCAGTTTGGCATCGTAAGCAGCAGGCGCCCACGAGTTAGGTGAGTTAGCCACATAGTGCTGCTCGCCTTCCGGCACCACGTTCGGATCTTTCGCGCCCGGATCGAATGCCCACAGCAGTTTACCCGTGTTGACATCGAAACCACGCACCACGCCAGAAGGCTCTTTGGTGGAGTAGTTATCGGTTACCGCACCGGCCACAACGATAGTGGTATCGGTAACGATTGGCGGAGAAGTCGGTTCGTAAGCACCAGCACGCGCGTTAGGCATGTTCTGCTGCAGGTTCAGCTTGCCGTTTTCACCGAATTCCGGGCACAGCGCGCCGGTTTCCGCATCCAGTGCGTACAGGTGACCATCGTTCACCGGCAGGATAATGCGACGTGCGCACAGCGCAGGCTTGCCGCCAGCCGGCACATCGGCCGCCGCCGGGGTTTCATGATAGGAAACGCCACGGCAGGTTACGTGCTGGAAGGAAGGATCGGTTTTCAGCTGCGGATCGAATTTCCACTTCTCTTTACCGGTAGCCGCATCCAGCGCAAACAGGATCTGGTGAGGCGTACACAGGTACAGGGAATCACCGATTTTAATCGGGGTGACTTCGTCAGTCATTTCGCCCGGATCGGTTGGGCGCTTCATATCGCCGGTACGGAAGGTCCACGCTTCTTTCAGCTGGCCAACGTTTTTATCGTTGATCTGCGTCAGCGGCGAATAGCGAGTACCGGCCTGGGTACGACCGTAAGCAGGCCAGTCGCCGGCAGCGATGCCGTCAGCCGATTTTTCAGCGTTCGCGGCCTGTTCCGTGCTGAGCGAGCCGTTGATTTCCTGCGGATCGTTGAACACCGCGTAAGCCAGGGCGATAACCGTAACCGCCAGCACCGCGCTCAGCGCGCCGCGTGCCGCTTTGCCCTGAGACAATCCACGGTAAACGAAAGGCAGCACCAGCCACAGGCCGAGGAAGAAGGTCACGTCCAGACGCGGCGTCAGCGCCCAGAAGTCTGAGCCTACTTCCCACAACGACCAGATAAGCGTTGCCAGCAGGAATACCGCATACAGCATCAGCGCTGAAGAACGGCGACGGAACAGCAGCCAGGCGACAACCAGTTCAACCACACCCGCGATGATGTAGTAGAACGAGCCGCCGAGTTTGGCCAGCCAGATACCGCCAATCAGCAGGTATAACCCGCTGAGTGCGGCAAATACAGCCGTAAGGATCACGAGAGTCCGTGATAACGGTGCTTTACTTTGCATAGTATGGACCTTACCAAAATTTAACGTCTTCGATTAGGCAGCAGCCAAATCGTAAAAAAACACCCGGTTACATACAGCTTATCCATCCCGGTGCTTTGAACCTGCCGCCAGGCTTACGCCCGACGGCTGGCTGTTCTGGATTAGAGTTTACATAAAGGTATAAGTGAGCGTTGCGCCGACGCCGTAATTCCGTCCCGGCGCCGGTTCGTAGTAGCGTCCGTTGCCTTCGTTAACGATGACCGATCCGACGTACTCTTTGTCAAACAGGTTATCGACGCGGGCAAAGGTATCGAGCGACCACTTATCCCAGTTAAAACGATAGCCGCTATTCAGGCTGGCAACGGTATAGGATGGCGCCTTAGCGTCATTTTCATCGTCGGCCTGAATGCTGCCCATATAGCGGACTTCCGCGCCCGCGTGCCAGCCCTCTTCCGGCAGCCAGCCTAAAGAAGCGTAGCCCATATTCTTCGCCACACCCGGCAGGCGATTGCCGGAAGGCGTACAGCTGCCGGCGCTATCGCAGGTTTCGTTGCGGTAGGTAGCGTCCAGCAGCGTCCATGCCATTTTCAGCTGCCAGTTTTCGGCGAACTGTTGATCGAGCGCCAGCTCCAGGCCGCGACGCCGGGTTTTACCCGCATTTTTATACACGGAGCGGCCGTTGCTGCTTTGCGCCACCACCAGCTCGTTATCGGTATTGGTCTGGAACAGCGCGGCGGTAAATAAACCGTAGCCGATACGGGTTTTGCTGCCCAGCTCGAAGGTGTCGCTGGTTGACGGCTTCAGGCCCAGGTTCAGCCCGGTCTGGCTGCCGCTGATGGAGCGGTAGGAAAGCTCGTTAATCGTCGGCGTTTCAAAACCGCGACCGGCAGAGAAGTAAAGATTGGAGGCGTCTGTCAGCGCATAATTCACCGAGCCCATCGGCAACAGCTTGTGATAGCGCTTGCTGCCGCTATCGTCACCGTTGCCGGCGGTCATATAATAGTCGGTGGAATCAAAGCTGACGGTGCTGTAGCGCAGCCCGGCATCCAGCGTCCATTTTGAGGTCAGGTTCCAGCTGGTTTGCAGATAAGGATCGAGATTCCACATCACGTTCTTTTCGTTGCGGCGCTGGCTGCCCTTCTCGCCCAACAGCGTGCTGCCGTTATCGATACGGTAATTTTCAAATCCCTGACGACGTTCGGTCAGGGTTTCATAGTCCAGGCCGCCGATCAGGCTGAACGGCACGGAACCGAGCCGATCGTCGTGCTGCCAGCGCGTATCCACGCCGGAATATTTACGCTCCAGCACGATTACGCCGCCCGGATAAGCCGGGTTTTTCTGTACGGCGACGGGGATCGACTGATACTGCGTGGTGTGACGCTCGCCGTGCCAGGCCGTCAGCGTAAGCCGATCGTTATCGCTCATTTCGCGCTGATAGCGCAGGCCCAGCTGGGTCTGGTCAAGACTCTTGCGAGTATTGTAAGCCTCACCGCGCGGCGACTGGCGAGGGTTCGCTTTCCACTCGTCGCGGGTCAGGCCGCCCGGATCGTTGGCATCCACCGAAACGCTGTTAAACATCAGCGTCAGCGTGCTGACATCGTCGATACGCACGCCGAATTTGCCGTTGCCCAGGCTTTTTTGCGTGCCGCTCTGGTCGCGGAAACCGTGCGTGGTGAAACGCGACCCGGAAATCATATAGTTTACGTCGCCCGCATGCGTACCGTCGCCGGTGGCGCCGCTCGCTTTAACGCTGTTGCGCCAGCTGCCGTAGCTGCCGTAATAAGTGCCTGCGGTTAAGGTGGTCGGCTGGCTGCCGGTTTCGCTGTCGATATTTACCACGCCGCCGGAAGCGTTGCCGTAAAGGGCGGAGTAAGGGCCGCGCAGCACTTCAACCTTATCAACCGAATTGATATCTATATTAGACGTCTGGCCCTGCCCGTCCGGCATGGTGGACGGGATGCCGTCAACATAGACGCGCACGCCGCGCACGCCGTACATGGAACGGCTGCCAAAGCCGCGAACGGAGAGCTGGAGATCCTGTGCGTAGTTCTGTCGATTCTGAATTTGCAGGCCGGGCACGCTGCCCAGCGTTTCTGACAGATTCACCTGTGGCGCGCTGTTGCGCAGCTGCTGACCGCTGACCACGCTGACGGCGGCTGGCGTATCCAGTTCAGAAAGCCCGCTGCGCTGTTTGATGACCATCAGCGAGCTCTCCGGCGTGGAGGCGGCATCCTTCTGCGCGGCGGCAGACTGTGCATGGCTGGTCGCAGGCTGAAGCAGGACCAGCGGCGTCAATAAAAGAGCAGATTTTTTATTCACAGGATTGGTTCGGTTGATCAATTCGTTGCCAGAATGCGTGCAGCCTGACGCCCGATAAAGCTTCTCTGCTGTCGATAAAATCGCCAGCGCAGAAAAAGTATACAAGCTGTTTTGAAACTTGCCTGCTAATCCCCTGCAAAATAAGGGTAATTGCGCTTTCCGCCCGTGCAAACGCCTGTGCGCAGGCTGAGAATAAGATGAAAGTATCAAAAACGTCCGGATTGTAGCATTCAATAACCTGTTTGCAACCGTTGTTAAAGATTTGGCTGAACTGATTCAGCAATAAGCCACAAAATGATAATAGGTTCGTTACATCCCCGCGCGGCGCGGCTTGACCCCGCTTTTTGTGCGGTTTTACGCTTTTACAGGGCGGATCCAGAGCGAAGGCTATACTTAGGCCATTATCCGTTGTTAAGGGAATATCATGCGCTGGCTGGATCCACTAAAACTCTCCGACCTTTTCCCCACGACGGCTTTACTGATTGCGGCCCCGCTGCTGCTGTCTGCCTGTTCCTCCGGCAATAGCGGTATGGTTTGCGAAGGTAAAGTCGAAACGCTGAGCGGCCAGGTTCTGGGCAATACCGAAGGTAAAATTATCGACCGCTTTACCTCTTTTCACGTCACTATGGACAAGCTGAAGCTGGAAAGCGGCGAGCTTTACTCCAGCAACCCGCAGCAATATATTCCTTCTGCCGTGACCAGAGAGGGCTGGCTGGCGCAGCGGCTTTCCGATACCCGCTTTAGCGTGATCAACGCGCAGCAGGACAGGATGATTACCTTCAGCTGCCCTGCGCGCGCCATCTGAGTGCGCAAAGCTGTTTTTATTTTAAGTGCCGAGGGACAGAAATGATCGTCAGTCAGATAGCAAACCGACAAACCTTTTTCGGCCGTGGCAGCCTGAACAAGCTGGTGCCATTGCTAAGCGAAGATCCGCAGCCGACGCTGCTGTTTTGCGCCAACTCGTTTTTACAGAGCGAAGCCTGGCAAAAAATAAAAGCCGAGCTGGAGCCGCTGCTGATCGGGATTGAAGTGGTGCGCCACGAAGCATCGCCTGAAGAAATCGACGGCTGGGTGGCACGCTGGCGCGATCGGGCCGCGCGCGTGGTGGCAATTGGCGGCGGCAGCGTGCTGGACGCCGCTAAAGCCTTTGCCGCCGTAAGTCAGCATCCGTTAAATACTCTGCGCTATCTGGAAAAGGTGGGCGATACGCCGATAAGCGGCAACACGCTGCCCGTGATTGCGGTACCAACCACGGCCGGAACCGGCAGCGAGGCGACGCAAAACGCGGTGGTAACAGATAAAGCCGACATCAAAGTGAAGGCTTCGCTGCGTCACGCCCATTTTGTGCCGCACGTTGCGATCCTCGATCCCGATCTGCTGCGCGGCGCGCCAGACCACGTGCTGGCCTGCTGCGCTATCGACGCTTTCACCCATCTTTTTGAAGCTTATCTGTCTGCCAAAGGCAATCTGTTCAGCCGTCACGCTGCCCTTAGCGGCCTGCGCGCTTTTCTCAGCGCGTGGCCTTATCTGAACGATCCTGGCGAACAGGGCGATTTGGCCCGCGAACAGATGATGATTGCTTCCTGGCAGGGCGGGCTGAGCCTGAGCATGGCCGGGCTGGGCGTAATCCACGGTATTGCAGGCGAGCTGGGCGCGATTAAAGACTATCACCACGGCGAAGTGTGCGGGCGTCTGCTGCTGCCGTTCTTACAGCTGCTGAACGACAGTGAAAATGCGCAACAGCAAAAGCTGATGGACGAGCTGGCCGTCGCGCTTTTCCCCGGTTTTACGCTGCCGCCCGCGCGTATGCTGGCCTCATGGCTACAGGATAAAGCCATCACGCCTTTCTGGCAGGATCCGCCGCCGCTCACGCAGGCCGAGGCCGACTGGATCCTGACACGCGCCAACAGCAAGAACGCGTTGATCGAGTACAGCGAGGCGCAGCTGCGCTTTATGCTGGAGCAGGCGTTCCATATCGCCTGATATTTGCCGTAATCCCGCTTTACCGCCGCGCCCGACAAGCGCGGCGAACTTTGCCTCACCTTTTGCGAAAACGGGCTTTGCCGCTCGTGCCTGACAGAAGCGGCGAACTTTGCCTTACCTTTTGCGACAACAGGCTTTCCCGCCGCGCCCGACAGAAGCGGCGAAGCCTGTCAGCTTTCTGCCAGCAAAGCGTAAATTAACCGTTAAACCTCTGCTTCTTAAGAATAATGATATTGTTAAGCGCCCGCCTGCCCCCCAGATTAACGCCATCGACCAGAAAAAATCAGACCTGCAAGGAAATGAAAATGAAAAAGTCAGGCGCTATTGCCCTCTCCGCGCTTTTATTCGCCACCAGCCTGAGCGCGTTTGCCGAGGGGCCACGGCAGGACGGCCAGCCGCCGGTTAAGCATGAGCAGCAGCACGGCAATCCATCGCACGGCAATTCACAACCAGAACAGCACCGCGACCGCCGGCACAACGCGCATCCGGCAGAGCGCCGTCAGGCAGCGCATCCGGAATTCCGCAAGGGCCGCCCGCTGCCGGAAAAATATCGCGGCGAAGGCTATCAGGTAAATGACTGGCATAAACGCGGCCTGAAAGCGCCACCGGCGGGCCATCGCTGGCAGAACATTGATGGTAACTATGTGCTGATTGCCATCGCGACCGGCGCAATCGTCTCGGTGATCGCGCATCACTAACGGCAGTTAATCTGCCTTACCAGACCGATCGGGGGGCTGTCCTTTTTGAACAGCCCTTTTTTATCCCTGTTGAGATGGTCAGGAAAACAGGGGCATTCGTTTAAAAAATCAGCCTGGCCACGCCCAGCCCAACGCCCAGCACCACAAACAGCGCGGCGATTAGCCAGATGGTTTGCGTGTTGAGCGAGGAATGTAGCTCTTTTCTGACGCTTTCTATATCGACTTTCGTGGCGTAGTTCGCTTTGATAACGGCAACGTCAATCAGCAGCTTCTCGACCTTTCCTTCCAGTAGCTTCATCTTTTGCTCCATTTTTTTCTCCCTTTAGCCTAAGCCAGCCTTGATGCGATCATAGGATATGAACAAAAAAACACCAGCGTTTTTTTGCGAGAAAAATGCGGCAATCCTCTGAAATATTGATGAAAATTACTGCAACAAAGAAAAAGAATTTCATTAGTCGGATAGCGGGATTTGGGCAGCGGTCTGCTTTGGTGAAAGGGGCAAAAAAGCCAACGGGTGAAATGCGTGAAATGCGTGAAATGCGTGAAATGCGTGAAATGCGTGAAATGCGTGAAATGCG
>NZ_JARUWZ010000018.1:0-85273 GCF_030433775.1 Erwinia sp. PsM31 | reverse complement strand
CGGGATGGAGCAGCCTGGTAGCTCGTCGGGCTCATAACCCGAAGGTCGTCGGTTCGAATCCGGCTCCCGCAACCAACTAAACACCCTTTCGGGTGTTTTTTTGTTTCTGGCGTTCCAACTTTCTTATTTTATCGGACGACCTGTCGCCGCCCGCTTTCCTATCTTGGTGCTAACGGTGCGCCGTGGGCAAAATAGCCTTTAATCCCTGCCAGAATCGACTCCGCCACCTGACGCTGGAACGCTGCCGTACGCAGTTTGCGCTCCTCCTCCAGATTACTGATAAAAGCCGTTTCCACCAGAATGGAAGGAATATCCGGCGCTTTCAACACCGCAAAAGCCGCCTGCTCCACCTTCTTCTTGTGCAGATGATTAATTTTGCCCATATGTCCCAGCACTTCCTTGCCGAACTTCAGGCTGTCGTTAACGGTCAGGCTCTGTACCATATCGAACATAGTGTGATCAAGGTAGCGATCGCCGCTCATGCTGACGCCGCCGATCAGATCCGATTCGTTCTGCGTTTGCGCCAGATAGCGCGCGGCGGTGCTGGTTGCGCCTTTAGTCGACAGCGCGAACACGGAAGAGCCTCGCGCCGCCCGGCTGGTAAAGGCATCGGCATGAATAGAAACAAACAGATCGGCGCGTAATCTGCGCGCTTTTGCCACCCGCACCTTCAACGGAATAAATACGTCGTCGCTACGTGTCATATGCGCGCGCATATTGGGCTGCTTATCGATTAGCGCTTTCAACCGACGGGCGATTTTCAGCACCACGTCCTTTTCTTTGGTTTTATGCTTGCCGATAGCACCGGTATCTTCGCCGCCGTGACCGGGATCGATCATGATAATAATCGGACGATCCCGCCCCGCTTTGCCGGGCAACGGCGCGGAAGCGGGCTGGCCGCTTTCCAGCTCGCCTTTATTGTAATCCTGCAACAGCGCCAGCAGCGGATCGTCTTCATGGTTATGGCTGCGGTTTCTGGCCGGATAGAGATCCAGCACCAGGCGGTTTTTGATGCCGGCGACCGGATCGAGCGTAAAGACTTTTGGCGTCACGCTCTGCTTCAGCTCCAGCACCAGCCGCACCGTATGGCGATCGAACTGGCCGACGCGCGCGCTTTTAATATAGGGATCGTCGCTGCGCACCAGATGCCCGACCTGATGCAGGGTCTGATTCAGGTGCACGCCGGAGATATCCACCACTATGCGTTCAGGATGACTTAACGCAAACTGTTTATATTTCAGCGGAGTATTGGATTCCAGCGTGACGCGGGAATAGGTTGAAGACGGCCAGATGCGCACGGCCACAATATGGCTGCTTGCCGCCAGTCCCGCTTTGCTGACGCTCAGCAGCAGCGCTGCGCCAGCGCCCTGTAGCCAGCGACGTCGGCCGGGCGAAGGTAAATCAGACATGCCACTCCAGTAAGAAATTGCTGTTTTGTAAAGAAAAATAAAACCAAAAAACCACCAGGCGCAAAACTGTAGCGAATCCTGCTGCCGGTGTCACCCCCAAAAGCCCTTCACGGGCCGCAGCGTTAAGCTACGTTAAAGAGAAGGTTGAAAATTGGCACTTGCGCCCGCGCGATAAAAGAATAAAAATACATTTTTAGCGAATAATAATTCATAGAGGGTTTGCCGTGAAGGAACGGAGTACCGAGCTGGTTCAGGGGTTTCGCCATACCGTGCCCTATATCAATGCCCATCGTGGTAAGACGTTTGTCATTATGCTGGGCGGCGAAGCCATTGAGCATGATAACTTCTCAAGCATCGTTAATGATATTGGCCTTCTGCACAGCCTCGGCATTCGCCTGGTGGTGGTATACGGTGCGAGGCCGCAGATTGACGCCAATCTGGCGGAGCATCAGCTGGAGCCGGTTTATCACAAGCATACCCGCGTCACCGACGCGCAGTCGCTGGAGCTGGTCAAGCAGGCGGCAGGCCGTTTACAGCTGGATATCACCGCGCGCCTGTCGATGAGCCTGAACAACACGCCGCTCCAGGGCGCGCATATCAACGTCGTCAGCGGCAACTTTATTATCGCGCAGCCGCTGGGCGTGGATGACGGCGTGGATTACTGCCACAGCGGCCGTATCCGCCGCATCGATGAAGAGGCTATTCACCGCCAGCTCGACAGCGGCGCTATCGTGCTGCTGGGGCCGGTTGCCGTTTCCGTGACCGGCGAGAGCTTTAACCTGACCTCGGAAGAAGTCGCCACCCAGCTGGCGATCAAGCTGAAGGCGGAAAAAATGATCGGCTTCTGCGCGGAACAGGGCGTGACCGACAGCGAAGGCGCAATTATCTCCGAGCTGTTCCCGAACGAAGCGCAGCAGCGCATTATCGAGCTGGAAGAAGGCCATGACTATCTGTCTGCGACCGTGCGCTTTTTACGCGGCGCGGTGAAGGCCTGCCGCAGCGGCGTGCGCCGCAGCCACCTGATTAGCTATCAGGAGGACGGCACGCTGTTGCAGGAACTGTTCTCGCGTGACGGTATCGGTACGCAGATTGTGATGGAAAGCGCCGAGCAGATCCGCCGCGCCACCATCAACGACATCGGCGGCATCCTTGAGCTGATCCGCCCGCTGGAGCAGCAGGGCATTCTGGTGCGTCGCTCGCGCGAGCAGTTAGAGATCGAAATCGACAAATTTACGATTATCGAGCGGGATAACCTCACCATCGGCTGCGCGGCGCTCTACCCTTTCCCGGAAGAGAAAATCGGCGAGATGGCCTGCGTCGCGGTACACCCGGACTACCGCAGCTCGTCGCGCGGCGAAGCGCTGCTGGAAAGAGTGGCGCTGCAGGCGCGGCAGATGGGGCTGAAAAAGCTGTTCGTGCTGACCACGCGCAGCATTCACTGGTTCCAGGAGCGCGGCTTTACGCCGGTCGATATCGAAGAGCTGCCGGAAAGCAAAAAGCAGATGTATAACTACCAGCGCCGCTCAAAGGTGCTGATGGCCGATCTGAGCCATGCGCGGATGGCGTAGCGAAAAAGCTATGTACCTGCCTCCAGGGGACGATTAAATCAGCCGTGGAGGCAGTTGAACTCATCGCAGGTGTGGCGTAATATTTAACCAGTTATGCATTGACGACCCCGTCAATATTCCAGAGCAGGATTTAGCTATGTCGCCGCGTGAGCTTAAAGAAAAACAACATCAGGTCTATGCAGAGCGTATGAAAGCGCTTAACAAAGGCCAGCTTGCTCCTCAACCTTTGAGTGAAAAGCCCTGCTATAGCGCCAGTCGTAAGTCTTCTCGTCGGGCTAACGTTAGCTTTGCATAGTGAAAATAAACCCTCCTCGGGATGGTTATTTTTGTATTAATAATGATTAACTCAACTGCCTGATTTGCCTCACTGACTTTATTTTACTGAGCCCATCCGCTATCGACATCTTTTTTAATTTTGTTGGTTAACGCTATGGCAGAACTACACATTCCCACTTCTGAGCAGGTTTACCTACTGAATCATGAGCTGATAGCACATGCGAATGAACTACAGGATCCGGTAATTACGGTCGGCGGTCAGGCTGTTTTTTATTGGGCATCTTATTATCAGGAACTTTACCCCGCAACCGAGCAACCAGAAGAACGCGCACTTCGCTCTGTGGATATCGATTATGTTTCCAGAAAAAGAAATGTGATCGGTATAGGTAAAGCGCTTAATATCGAACCGAAATTTCAGGAACCTTTTACCCCTCCGTCTATCGCAATTTTTTCACTGATTGATCGAGACACGGCAAAGATAAAAGAGTTTGGCGGACGCCTGTTTTCTAATGCTGATATTCAATATCGTGAAAATATTATCGATATTATAGACAGGCCTTCCGGCTTTCAGCATGACGAGTTCACCGGTGAAAAGCTACTGTTAAACACAGAACCATTTATAACGCGTCATATAAAATCCGGCGTGCCGGAAAGCCATGATCTGGTCAGAGTGCTTAATCCTGTTGCCTGTATGAGATCGCGTTTCGCTAATATTGCCGAAAAAATCAAGCCCGATACAGAAACTGAAAGCCTTCGGATTAAGAGCCTGATGCTTCCCGTATTCTATTTTTTACTGGATAAGTTCGAGTTTGAGCACTTTCGTCACGCCAGACGCTTTTTAGACAGTTTCATCCAACTTACGCAGCACAGTGCCTGGCGACGTATCCAGACACGTCAGAATATCCCTCTCTATAAAATCCTCGAACAGCTTTATATATTTCTTAGTGCGAACAGAAAAGATTATGAGCTTGACGACAAATTTATCGATCGTGAACTTTGCAAAAAAGCCCGTGAAACCCGGGCTTTGTTTGAACGATTACAAAAAGTTAGCCGAACATCAGGTTAGCATTACCGAGCTGTTTAGTTGCAGAAAGAAGATGTCTGACAGGCATAACGTTGTAATGTCAGATTAAGCAAGTCAGCTATTTTCTCACTTTACCCCGCCAGCCGTTCCACCAGGCCGCTGCGGCGGCGCGTGCGCATCTTCACCGCGCTGTTCAGCACCTGATTATCCGCATACAGCGTCAGCCGCTCTCTGGCGCGGGTGATGGCGGTGTAAACCAGCTCGCGCGTTAGCACCGGCGCGAACTGATTCGGCAGCACCAGCAGCGTATGATCAAACTCCGAGCCCTGTGATTTATGCACGGTCATCGCATAGGCGGTTTCATGCGGCGGCAGGCGGCTTGGCTGCACGGCCCGAATGCTGCCGTCGGGCAGCGGGAAGAACACCTTCAGCGCGCCTTCCGCATCGTTCATCGCAATGCCGATATCACCGTTAAACAGCCCCAGCGCGCTGTCGTTGCGGGCGATCATTACCGGCCTGCCGATATACCATTTGCTGCCCGGCTGGCGCTGGATCAGCCGTTTTTTCTGCAAGGCGGCCTCAATACGCTCATTAAGTCCGAACACGCCAAACGGCCCCTCCCTCAGCGCACACAGCAGCTGAAAGCGGCCAAACGCCTCAATCACCCGGCGAGGTTCCGCCTGGTCGGCAATCTGCTCAAGATAGTCGCGATAGCCTGCCACGCTGGTGTCCAGCAGATGCTGATACTCTGCGCTGCTGCTCAGCGTAAAGCGGGTAATATCAGCAAAATCCGCGTTAAATACTTTTTCAACCTGATGGATATCGCCCGCGTTGACCGCCAGCGCCAGCTGCCCGATGCCCGATGAGGCGTCGAAACGGTAGCTTTTACGCAGCAGGCAAATGCTGTCGCGCACCGCTGGCGCCAGCTTGTCCTCCTGGCCTGCAATCTCGCAGCCGGTCAGGCGCATCAGCATTTCCGCGCGCTGGCTGCTGTAGCCGGACTCCGCGCAGCGGCAGATATCGCCGAGCACCGCGCCCGCTTCCACCGAGGCAAGCTGGTCGCGATCGCCCAGAAAGATCACCCTGGCGTGCGGCGGCAGCGCGGCGATCAGGCTCGCCATCATCGGCAAATCCACCATAGAAGCTTCATCCACCACTAACAGATCCAGATGCAGCGGATTGCCCGCGTGATAGCGCATCCGCTGGCTGCCGGGCACCGCGCCCAGCAGGCGATGCAGCGTGGTGGCCTCGGCAGGAAAACGCTGTTTTTCCGCTTCGCTGACTTCAAGCCGCTGCAACGCTTTGCCCAGGGATTCGGTCAGCCGCGCCGCCGCTTTACCCGTCGGGGCGGCCAGGCGAATACGCAGCGAGCCGGAAGAAAGCTCCAGCAGCGTCGCCAGCAGTTTGGCTACCGTGGTGGTTTTGCCCGTTCCCGGTCCGCCGGAGATCACCGCAATTTGCCGCGTGATCGCCACCGCTGCGGCGATTTTCTGCCAGTTATCCGGCTGCTCGCCAAAATGCCTGTCGAGCGCGCTGCGCAGCCGCTGTTCGTCAAAGGGCGTATGGGCTTCACGCACGATAAACTGCGCCACCTGCCCTTCCGACTGCCACATGCGATGCAGATAGAGCCGCTGCTGATGCAGTACCAGCGGCGTTGCCGTCGTGCCGTCGCCCACGGCCTGCGCCGATGACAGCAGGTGATGCCAGTCCGGCTCGCCAACGGCCTGCCACAGCTGACCGGCCAGCTCAGGATGGCGTCCGCCGAACAGCAGCGCTTCGCTGAGATGCGTCAGCGGCAGGCACACGTGCCCCTCGCCCGCTTCGGCGCTGACGCAGGCCGCAGCCAGCATCAGCGCGGGATGATCGTCGCCCGCCACCATGCGGGCGAACTGCACGTCCAGCGGACGCAGCAGTCGCGCCTCACAGGCGGAGAGCAGCAGTTGCGCTATGGCCATAGTTCCTCCTGAAATTCCCCGGCAAACAGCGCGTCGAGCGACTGCACAAAAGCCGCTTCCGGGCAGGTGCGGAAGATGCCGTTTTCACGCGCCGTACCGTCCACGCCGCGCAGGAAAAGATAGATAACGCCGCCGAAGTGGCGCTGATAATCGTAGTCAGCCAGACGATGACGCAAATAGCGATGCAGCGCCAGCGTATAAAGCTGATATTGCAGATCGTAACGGTGCGCGCGCATCGCTTCCGCCATCGCTTCCGGCGTGTAGTGCTCGCCCGACTCGCCCAGCCAGTTGGATTTATAATCCAGCAGATAATATTTTCCCTGCCAGCAAAACACCAGATCGATAAAACCTTTCAGCATTCCCTGCACCTGCTGAAAGTTAAGCGGCGGGCAGCCGGCCGACAGCGGATCGTAATGGCGCACCAGCCGATCCAGCTTTTCCGCCATCAGCATTTGTTTGATGGGCAGATAAAATTGCAGCTCCACCTGACGGCTTTCCGCCGGTAGCTGGCTCAGGCTGACGCCGGTTTCATTCAGCGGCGTGGTCAGCACGTTTTCCAGCCACTGTTTCATCACCGGCAGCCAGGCAAGGTCGTGCCCCTGTCCGGCAAGCTGTTCGCTCAGCCAGGCTTCATCCACCGGCTGGGTAAAGTCGAGGTTTTCAAACAGGCCGTGCAGAAAAGTGCCCGGCGCCGCGCCGCGAGGAAAAGTATGCGGCGTCAATTGCGCAGCCTGCTGGCTTTGCGCCTCGCCCGCCGCGTCAACGTCCAGGCGCGGCAGCAGATCCAGCGTGACGGAATGGCCGTGCTGCTGTAGCCCGGAATAGCTGGTCACCCGCCACTCGTCGCGCAGCTTGCGCGCCATCGCTTTGCTGCTGAGCGCGTGTAAGGCGTGCCGCTGCGGCTGCCAGGGAGCGCTTTCCGGCGTCTCCGCCAGCACGGTTTCTACCGCCTCGTTTTGCATTGTAAGCAGCTGCTCGCGTAGCGCGGTGGCGTCAGCCGGTTCGCCCTGCTGCAACAGCCAGCCCAGCGCGCTGCGGTGCAGATCGCTGTTGCCTTCTTTTTTACGGTTGCCTTTGATCAGCGGCGCAACGCCCACGCTACAGTGATGAACGGAGCGCGTCAGCGCCACATAGAGCAGGCGCAGATCCTCGGCCAGCCGCTCCTGTTCGGCCAGCTCAAGGCTTTCCTCGTCCTCGCGCAGATCCAGCAGCGCCTGATAATTCTGTCGATCGTGATAGATGCCCGTGGCCGCTTCGCGATAGTTGGCAACAAACGGCAGCCACACCAGCGGATATTGCAGACCTTTCGATTTATGGATAGTGACGATCTGCACCAGGTGGCGATCGCTCTCCAGCCGCAGCTGCTGACTGGCCGACTGCCCGTTGGGCTGCGCCACTTCCTGCGCCAGCCAGCGCACCAATGCGTGCTCGCTGTCGAGCGACGCGGAAGCTTCCTGCAACAGCTCGCCCAGATGCAGCAGATCGGTCAGGCGGCGCTCGCCGCTTTCCGAAGCCAGCAGGTTTTCCGCAATCTGCCGGTTGACCATCAGCTCGCGCAGCATCGGCAGCACGCCCCGCTTCAGCCAGCGCTGACGATAGTGGTCGAACTCATCCACCAGCGCATCCCATTTGCGCTCGTCCTCGCTCAGATCCTGCAAGGTCGGCGCATCCAGCCCGAAGATGCTGGTAGCGAGCGCGCTGCGCAGAATGCGTTCCTGCTCCGGCGCCAGCACCGCCTGAAGCAGCCACAGCATTTCACGCGCTTCCTGGGTGGCGAACACGCTGTCGCGGTTGGAAAGGTAGACCGAAGGAATATTCAGGGCGTTGAGCGCTTCCCGTACCAGCGCGGCTTCGCTGCGGCTGCGCACCAGCACGGTGACGTCCGAAGCCTGCACCGGCCGCAGCTCGTCGCCCTTGCCGATCTGCGCCGTGCCTTGCTGACCCGCGCTTAGCCAGCGGCAGATATCCGCCGCGCACTGGCGCGCCATAAACTGCTGATATTCCGTCACGCCCACGCCGTCGCCCGGCTGTAGCCAGAAGCGCAGCGCGGGCTGCTCCTTGCCCTCAACGGTAAAGCTCAGCGCGGCGTTGGGCGCGGCTGGCTCAACGCGAATAAAGGGAATTTCGCTGAACAGAAAGGGATCCTGCATGCGGGAAAAGAGCTGGTTAACGCTGTTAACCATCATCGGCGACGAGCGCCAGTTAGTTTCCAGCGTGTAGTGAGCGCTGACTTCCCCACGCGCTTTCATATAGGTAAAAATATCCGCGCCGCGAAAAGCGTAAATCGCCTGTTTGGGATCGCCAATCAGCAGCAGCGCGTTGTCGGGCTGCTGGCCGTAGATACCGCGGAAAATACGGTACTGCTGCGGGTCGGTATCCTGAAATTCATCAATCAGCGCGACCGGATAGCGGGTTCTGATCGCCTGCGCCAGCGCCTCGCCGCCCGGCTGCCGCAGCGCGCTGTCGAGGCGCTGTAGCAAATCGTCAAACCCCAGCAGCGCGTTCTGGCGCTTCTCTTTCTGGGTTGCCTGGCGGATTTCCTCCAGCGCGGTGGCGATCACTAAATCGCGCAGCGACAGCGGCTCGGCCAGAAAACGGTCGATCTCTTCGAACAGCGGATGCTGCGGCGGCTCGCCCTTTTTGGTTTTTTCATGCAGCACGCGCTGGCCAAAGCGTTCCAGCTCTTTGGGAAACAGATAGTCCAGCGTCTCCGCCATCGCCCACTGGTTCAGCTTGTCCAGCCAGTTAGGTAAGTGCTTACTGCTGTAGCTTCGCTTATCCACGCCCGATTGCGCGATCAGATCGTGCAAATTACCGGCCGCCAGCCAGGCCGCTTTCAGGCCGTCGATCTGCGCGATAATTTTGTCGTGACGTTCGCTAAAGGTTTCCTGCAAATCAAGCGGATATTTCAGCACCGGCGCTTCACCGTTCAGCCAGGGCAGCAGCGTGGTCAGCAGCTGCTCCGGCCCCTGCCACATCTGGGTCATTACCCGCGCTATCGGCAGCGGCAGCGGATAGCAGTAGCGGCGCCAGAAGTCGGCGGCGGCCTGACGGCGCAGCGGAAACTCATCCTCAATCAGCTGCTGCTCAAACAGCATGCCTGACTCAAAGGCGTTCAGGTTCAGCATGCGCTGGCAGAAGCCGTGGATGGTAAAAATCCCGGCGTCGTCCATCTGCCGTTCTGCGGCCAGCAGCTGCGCGGCCGCCTGCGGCAGGTCGTCGATTTCCGTCAGCAGCTGGGCCAGTACGCCGTCAGCCGTATATCCGCGCACGCAGGCGATACGCAGCCGGTGGATGTTTTCACGGATGCGGCCGCGCAGCTCTGCGGTGGCCGCTTCGGTAAAGGTCACCACCAGGATCTCTTCAACCGAAAGCGGCCGCCCGAACGACGCTTCGCCGCCCAGCCCCAGCAGCAGACGCAGGTAGAGCAGGCCGATGGTAAAGGTTTTCCCCGTGCCCGCCGAGGCTTCTATCAGCCTTTCGCCTTTCAGCGGCAGCGTCAGGGGATCGAGACGCTGGACCTTCATTTATCGCTTTGCACCGGAAAAGATTGCTGTAGCTTCGACACTTCCTGCCAGGTGGTAAAGCCCGCCGGCTTCGCATAGTCGGCCTTGTCGTGCTGGCTGCCGGAGATCTGCGACAGCAGCGTCAGGCCCTGCGGTTTGCTGACCGCATCGTGGAAAAAGGCCGCCAGCTTCTCTGGCGTCAGCGCCTGAATACGGGCAACCACTTTTTCACGGGTGTCGAAGCGGTAGTTCTGCCGGTTGAAATCTTTACTGTAGCGGCCCGCTTCTTCATCCAGCGTTTGCGGACGCTGCTTCAGCTCGTTGATCATTGCCGCCTGATACTGGGCGAAATCCTCTTTGCTCATCTCGCGCAGGCGCTTTTCCGCCGTCGGATAGAACGCCTCAAAGCGCTGCAGCAGATAAGCGGGCTGCTTAACGTTGCTTTGCAGCAGGAAGCCGATGCCCCACTGGCGACCAACCGGCATCTGGAAGGCGAATACCGCATAGCCAAGCTGCTCCTCAGTACGCAGCTGGTTATAGAACCACGGCTGCACAATCTGGCTGAGCATGGCGCTGCTGGCGATGCTGTCGAACTCTTCATAGCCGAGCGGCACGTACAGCGCGGCCAGCGCGGAATCGGTGCTGCTGCCGGCCTGTTGTAAATTGGCGTTTGCCGTTTTATCCACCGTCAGATAATCGCTGTGCCAGCTGCTCTGCCCTTCGCAGTTAAGCTGCGCTTTCAGCGTGGTCGCCAGCGCCTTGACGCTTTCCGGCGTCATATTGCCGACCACCATCAGCTCCGGCGTCGCTTTTTCCAACAGCATACTGCGGTAATTCTTCAGATCGGCCAGCGTAATACCGGCCACCAGCTTACGGCGCTCGCTGCGTTGGGTATAGGGCAGCTGCGACAGCATTTGCGCGGGCTGAATAGCCAGCTCGAAGGCCTTCCCTTTTTCGGCGGCGTCCAGACGCTCCAGATACCAGGACTTCGCCTGATCCAGCTGCTGCTGCGTTGGCTGATAGCTGGCGTACTGTTTCAGCAGCGTCTGCATCAGCTCCGGCAGGTGCTGAGTAAAGCCGCTGGCGTTAAAGGTTACGCCGTCGTTTTCGCTGGTGGAGAAGCTGATGCCGCCAACCGAAGCCTGCGAGTTCAGCTCGTCCAGTGCCTGGCCTGCCAGGTAGTCATTCATGCCGAACAGTACCTGATTTTTGGCGGTACTCATCGCCTCTTTATTCCGCAGCGCCAGCGTGATGTTGGCTTTGGGATCGTCCGCGTAAAAGCGGCTTGGCATATAAAACACGCGCAGGCCCGGCTGGTTAACCAGCGTCTGCGGACGGTCAACCTGCTGCGCCGGTTTAATCAGCGTGAAATCAGACGGGATATAGGGATTCAGCACGGGCAAATCCAGCGAAATAGCCGCGCTTTCCTTCTGCCAGGCGGCAAAACGCTCCGGCGTGATGCGATCGACCTGATAAGGCGCATTAACGAAATAGGCGGTCTTATTGTGCGGCTCGTTCGGGCTGATAAACCAGATCCGGGCGTTCTGCGGCGTCATGCCGTCCAGACGCGCTTTAATCGCCTGCGGATCGTAGCGATCGGCGATATAGGACGCGACCAGCGTGTCGGTAACCGGCACGCGCAGCATGGTATCCACCAGCCATTCGATATAGTCCATGTCACGCGTGATCGACGGATAGCGGAAGTCCAGATCCAGCACGTGCGCCATTTCATCAAAATAGCGTTTGTCGATGCCTTCGTTACGCAGCTTGTTCAGATAGCTGAACACGGCGGCCACCACCCGATCGCGGTTTGCCTGCCCCCGATCGGTCAGCGAAATAGAGATGGAAAAGACGCCGCCGTTGCGATCGATAACCGGATCGGCGCCGGCATCAATAGAATCGGCCAGGCCCTGGCTTTGCAGCCAGTCGGAAAGCGTATTTTTGCTGCGATTGCCGATCAGATAGGCGATTAGCGTATCGGTCTTGCTGCGAAACTGGTCGCTGTTATTGTCGATGCGAAACTCGATCCTGACCTGCTTGCGCGGCTGGGCCGGCACGTAGTGGATCACAATGCCTTTCTGCTGATCCGTCACCACCGGCACGGTAATCGCAGGCACTGCGGCATTGTGGTTCGCCACTCTGCCAAACGTAGTGGCCGCGATTTTTTGCAGTTCCGCCAGCGGCTTATTGCTGTAAATCACCGCTTTCATCAGGTTGGCCGAATAGTAGCGCTGATAAAAATCCTTCAGCGCATCGTGCAGCTTGCTGTCCGGTTTGTCTTTCAGCGTGTCCAGGTTGCCGCCGGAAAAAAGCGAGCTGGGATGGTCAGGATTCAGCGTTTCCGCGCCGACCTGCGCCATGCGCAAGCCGTCGCGCGAGCGCGCCATCGTCAGCTCGGCATTCACCGCGTGGCGCTCGCGATCGGCATTAACCGGATCCAGCAGCGGTTCGGCGATGGCATCCGCCAGCCGATCCACCGCCGGGGCCAGCGCATCGTTTTCCACTTCCAGGTAGAAAGCCGTGCGGTAGGACGCCGTGCTGGCATTGTGGCTGCCGCCGTGCTTTTTCAGGAACTCCGCCAGATTATCCGGCTGCGGATAGCGTTTTGACCCCATCAGCAGCATATGCTCAAGATAGTGCGCCAGACCCTGCTGGTTACGCGGGTTGTCCAGCGAGCCGATGGGCAGCGTCAGCGCCGACAGGGATTTTGTCGCCTGCGGATCGGAAACCAGCAGTACCGTCATGCCGTTGTCGAGTTTGATCGCCTGATACTGGCGCGGATCTTTTTCACTTTTGCGGATAGCTTCAGGGATCGGCTGCCAGCCTGACTGTGCCTGGCTCAGCGGACTCCAGAAGGTAAAAAGCAGAAACAGCGTGGTGAACCAGACTGCATAACGACGCATTCAAACTCCTCGACAATCTAACGTGCTTTCTGCGCCCCCGAAGCGGCGACAGCTAAACGACGACCCTAAAGACTCCGCTGGCTAAGAGCGGACAGAAAAAAAAGCGAAATGGGGTTATAAAGTAACACTACAGGATGTCTCAGTTAATGTCATTCATCCGCAGCAGCGGCAGCAGCCAGACTTCGGCGTTGTGCGTGATTTGCTGTAGCGTTGCTTCATCCAGCGTGCGGAACAGCCGGGCCAGATAGGGATCGCTGCCCTCGCCTTCTATTTGCATATTGCCCTGCCAGGCCTGCAGCAGCTTATTGCGCGCTTTTGCCTGCGTCGCCTCATCGTAAGAGACCGCCGCCGCCTTTTCGTCATAGCAGGCCTCCAGCCAGGCACCGCCGGTTTTGGGCAGCAGCAGCAGCGGCGCGCACATGCCTGCTTTATAGCCTTCGATATAGCGTTCAAGCCAGCCGCTGGCCTCAATGGCGGAAAGCGGCGGGAACCACCAGCGGCTCTCTTTACGTCCGTACATGCGGCTGGCGCCGCTGCCGCCCAGCACGCAGTAGACCAGATGTTCCAGCCACAGCGCCAGCCCGTCGGTAAAGTTAAGGTGGCCTGGCCGCCAGCGCAGCAGGCCATCGTCCTGTACGGCAGGCAGCCAGCCGCTCAGCTGAAGCCCGCCAACCTGAAGATTGATTTCCTGGCTGACGGCATCCTTGCGCTGCTCGCGCACCACGCCGGCCAGTTCGGCCATATCCGCCAGCTGATCCTGCCAGAACAGTTCGCCCCAGGCGCCATACGGCAGATTGCCCGCCGCGCGATGACGATCGAACAGCGGTTCGCCCGGCTGGCCTTCAATCAGGGTATTCAGCAGCTGGGTATTAAGCTGGTAACGGCTGAGGTTATCCAGAATAAAAGGTTCCGCATCCGGCAGTTCCATGTCTTCCGCGCTGAAGCTGACGCCCAACCGCAGGCTGAAAAAGGCGCGTACCGGATGACGCCAGAAACGCAGCAGCTGGTCGAAGTTAAGCTCGGTAATATTTTCCTCCGGCAGCGGCTGCATAAATGGCGGATGCGGCACGCCGCTCGCCTTCGCTGCCGGTAGCCACTCCGCCGCATAGCTCTGATAACGCGCCTGCGGCAGAAAGTTTTCCGCCGCAAACGGCATCCTGCTGTGTAGGTGATGCAGATGCGCGATAACCCGCGCCGCGCTGGTATCCACATCGCTCTGACGGTCTTCCGGCAGACAGAAGCTTTGCCCGATATAATCCACCAGCTCGCTGACCAGCACCGAGGGGAATCGTTCCGAATTGTCCTGAATGGTGCGGCCGATATAGCTGATATAGAGCTGATACTGGGCGGAGTTAATGGCTTCCAGAAACAGATAGCGGTCGTCGTCGCGACGGCTACGGTCGCCTTTTTTCGGCTGCTGGCTCATCAGATCGAAACCCGGCGGCGGCAGCGTGCGCGGGTAGACGCCGTCGTTCATGCCCAGCAGGCAAACCACCTTAAAGGGAATGGATCGCATCGGCATCAGCGTACAGAAGTTAACCGGGCCCGCAAGAAAGCGCTGGCTGATCCGCTCCTGATCCAGCCTGGCGCGCAGTTCGTCGCGCAGCAGCGACAGCGGGATAGCCTGCTGATATTCGGCCTGAATACCGTAGCTGATGGCCTGCTGCCACTGCTCTTCAATCAGCGCCAGCGCCGCTTCCGCCTCGGCATCGCCTTCAAAGAAATCGCCAAGCAGCTCGCGACAGAGCGGCAGCCACGCCTCCAGTGCTCTTGGCTCGCTCAGCCGCTCGCGCCAGCGACGCAGCTGCATTAACAGCTCGGCCAGGTGCCCCACCAGCTCGGCAATCAGGCCGCTGGATTCATCATAGGGCAGCACGCCCTGCCAGTGGCCGATATCGCTGTGCATGGCGTAGCCCAATAGCATTCTCGTCAGGCCGAACTGCCAGGTATGCTGTCCGGTTGGCGGCAGATCCAGCTCGCGCACCGTGTCGTCATCCAGCCCCCAACGAATGCCGCACTCGCCAACCCAGTGCCGCAGCCGCCGCAGCCCTTCTTCATCAACAGAGAAACGGCTGGCAACCGCCGGCACTTCCAACAGCGCCAGTACGCTTTCGGAGGTAAAGCGGCTGTCCGGCAGGCTCAGCAGCGCAATAAAGGCCTGCAAAGCGGGATGCGCCTGGCTGGCGCGACGGTCGGAGATGGAAAAAGGCAGCCAGCGTTCCGCAGGCGCATTGCCGAAAACCGCCTGGATAAACGGCGTGTAGGCGTCGATATCCGCCACCATCACGATAATGTCGCGCGGCGAAAGCTGCGGATCTTCCGCCATAATCGCCAATAGCCTGTCCTGCAACACTTCCACCTCGCGCTGCGGGCTGTGGCAGAGGTGAAAAGTCACCGACTGGTCGTCGGGATCCAGCACCCGCTTGCCCAGGCTGGATTCCCACTCTTCCCGCTTCAGGCCGATCACGGCATTGTCTTCCAGCTCCAGCAGATCGTGCTGTAGCGTTTGCAGCAGCGTGGTCGGTTCAATATCGACAAAGGCGTCGATTTCCCGACACTCCATCTGCGCCAGCAAAAACAGGTTGTCGCGCCCCAGCTTGCCCCAGGAGGCCAGCAGCGGATTGCTCAGCTGCTGCTCGCCCGCCTCGTTAAACAGGCTGGCGGCGTCTTCTTCACGAAACAGCGCGCTTTCCCGCTGCTGTTTGTAGTGCTCGCGGCGGCGGCTTTGCAGCTTAGCCAGAAAAGCGTAATCCTGAATGTCACCCCAATAATGGCGGCACGGGTTGGTAAACAGCAGGTGGATATCGATATGCTTGCCGAGCGCCTGAAGCGCCTGGAGGTACACCGGCGGCAGCGCGGAGATGCCGCAGATAAATACGCGATCCGGCAGATTTGGCGGCCGGGTACTGCTTTGTTCCAGCGTGGCGATAAACCGCGCGTAAAGATTGGCGCGGTGCCATTCCGGATGGCCCAGCTCGCGGTTCCAGGCAACCAGCTCCGCCCACAGCGGCGCCTGCCACTGCTGCGCTTCGCCCAGCCCTTCGATCTGCTGCCCTTTTTCCCAGCTGTTAAGCCACTCCGAGCGGTAAACCAGATACTGGTCGTAAAGATCGGCCACACGCGACGCGAGCTGAAACAATTTGCGCTTGTCTTCATCATCGGAAAGGTAGTGGCTCAGCATAACGAATTCCGGCCGCGACAGCAGCTTCGGCAGGATAGTCATCAGCTTCCAGCTCATGCTGGCTTTGCTGAAGGCGCTCTCTTTAGGAATGCCCGGCAGAACGCGGACAAACATATCCCAGATAAAGGACGCGGGCAGCGGAAAGGCAATATTAGCCGCAATGCCGAACTGCTCGGCCAGCGACATTTGCAGCCACTGCGCCATACCGGGACTCTGCACCAGCACCACTTCGGACTGGAAAGGATCGCGCAGCGGCTGGTTTTCAATATGAAAAGCCGCCAGCGTTTTTAAAAGATCCAGCTGATTCGAGTGATAAACGGTAAACATGCCTGCTCCTGGTACGGTGTTGCGCTCTGCGTGCACACTCTACCCCGTCCGGAGGCTGTTGCAAATGCGGCTGTCAGGCCGTTTACCGTTTATGTAGCCGAAAGTTATTTAAAGGTGTAAGCGACCCCCAGCCTTAAGCGGAGCTGGCGCTCGCTGGAATAAGCGCTGCGGCCGATATCGGCGAAGGTGACATAAGGCCGCCACTCTCTGTTCGCGCCAACTACATAATCAAACTGTAGCTCCTGCTCGTAGTTATTTTTCTTATTGGCGAACAGTAAATCGTCACCGTGCATATAAATGTATTTATAGGTGGTGGTTAAATCTTTCCAGCGGTAGCGGAAATAGGCATCAAAGCGGTTAACGGTACGGTGCTTGTCCAGGCTGCAATAGTCGTGACCGGCTTCACCGCACTGGCCGTCATGCGCATAGTCGCTTAGCTCCAGGCGATACATGCCGCCAACAGACCAGCTGTCATTAATTTTATACCAGGGCACGACGCCAAATTTCCATTCCGTTCTCACCGAACTGAACTCTGGCTGAATAAAAGGGGTAAAAGTCCAGTCGCCATAAAAAAAGTTTTTCATCAGCGTCATTTCGACTACGTTCAAAACTATGTCGTTATAATATTTATCTTTCGGGTCCGGGCCGCCGGTTTTAAATTTGGTTTCGACGCTAAAAACGTAATTATCAGGCAGGCTGGCACCCAGCGCCAGCTTATCGTAGTGGGTGCGGTCGCGCAGGCGGTAGCCGTGTCGATAATCCACGGTCACATCTTTGACGGCATCTGCGCCCGCCGGGGGAAGAAATACCGCGGATAAAGAGAGGGAGAGTAAAAGTTTCGTTGCTATTTTCATCTTGTTTCATCCGTGAAGGTTTATTAAAAGAGCCTGTTACTGACTGCATTAATTGCCAGGCAGATTCAGTCGGGATAGTTAACCGTCCTGGTATACCTCCTTAATACAAAAAGCCGCTGCCGTTCTGTGTTAATACTGACACGGGAAAAGATATTTTTATAAAAACTTTCAAAACCGCCTGAAAAGCAAAGTCACTTGATAAAAACAAAAATATTATGACAGGGAAAGTAATGGATAGTTACGTCCCGAACCTTCGCTATTTTGCCAGCTTGTTTTTTTCTGTGGCAGCAGAAAAAAGATTTCCGGCTGTTATCTCTCATAAAGAGATAATCGGCCGCTGGCTGCTTTCAGGCTTTTTCAAAACGACGACAGCATAAACTACCTGTGCAGCTCTGCACTTTCCTGTTGGTCTTCGCTTTTACAGCTCAGCTGCGATAATGCAGCTTTAGCCCCGGCAGGACTGATAACCCGCGCCGTTAACAGCATGCAGCCTTCGGTCAGCGTTTGCTGTTCCAGCATCGTCTGCCAGCCGGGCGCCTGATAGCCTTCGAACCGCTGCCGGGCCAGCCTGACCGCTTCCCGCTGCTGTAGCTGCAGCTGAAAGCTTCTTCCCAGCGCCAGCTGATACTGAACCAGCGCCAGCGAGCTCAGGCTAAACAGCAGCAGCGCCACCAGCGTTTCCGGCAGGCTAAAGCCCTGCGGTTTCCCTGTCCGGCAGGCAGTCTTCTTCCTGCGCCAACGGACAAAAATCAAGCCAGCCGTGCGGCTGTGGATGTACGCGGCCATTTTGTTCATCGTGGGTTACCCATTGATAAAAGGCGATAGTGTCTTTGCCGCCGTCACCACGTAATAAGGCTTCGCCTTTCGTTGTCACTTTAAAACAGGCCCGCCAGTCAGGCTGCTGCCGTGCCGTAAGGCAGCGCCAAACCACCGTCGACGCCCATTTTTCCCTTTTCCCCGCCTCCAGCGCCGAAGCGGCCAGGCTGGCCTGCCGCAGATAAAGCCGCTCGTCCGCCACAAGGCTTAACGATGCATCCAGCTGCTGTCGGGTGGCGTTGAGCAGCGCCGTCGACATCAGCAACAGCAGGATCGCCATCAGCAGCGCACCGCTTCCCTGCTGCGTATTCACAAGTTTTCCGCCGTGATCCAGCGCTCGACGGTTAGCGGCAGCTGCGGAAAACGTCTGGCATAGCCGCCAAGCAGCAGTCGGATCTGTCTCGCCTGCTTAAGCACGCGAAAATCGCTGATTACTATGCTGTCCGGGTCGTTCATTTTTTCCCATCCGCCGCTGTCGCAGCTCTGTACGCCGCGCTGCGCCTCCAGATTGCCGTCGCGCAGCCGGAAGCCATAGTAGTCGCTGTTGTCATTGCCCGGCCCTTCCCAGCGGCCGTTGCTGTTCTCGTCCCAGCGCACCAGCAGGCATGCGTTTTTTTCGCCGATCGTCTGCAGCCCTTCGCCCTGGCATTTGCCGTGACAGTAGCCCGCGCGCCGCACGCTTTTTTCCAGCGTGCTCATCATCAGCTGTAGCTCTTCGTGAAGCTGAAAGGTCAGCAGGATCCGCAGATTGCCGATCTGCAACAGCGGCAGAAATTTTGCCGCGCCCAGCATCAGTACGCCGCTAATCGCCAACGCCACTAACATTTCCGGCAGGGTAAAACCACCGCGCTTCACGGACAGGCATCCTGACAAATGCGCACCCTTGCCCTCGACGACAGGATAATATGACGTTCGCCCGCCGCGCCGACGATCACGATCCGGCCCGGTTTGGCCACGTTGCGGCGGCCATAAAATCCCATCCCCTCCGTGAGCGAGGCTATTTTTATCGCAGGCCAGGGCGCAGTTAACGTTCGGCGCTGGCGGCCATGGCAGGACGCCTGCACCGGGCCGCTGCCCAGGCACCACGAAGCGCCATCCGTTTTCCACAGCAGCGCCTGCCGGTTATGCCAGTTTGTCTCGCTGCGCAGCCGCAGTAAAAAATGCTGGATTTGCCGCGCGCTCGCGTTTAGCCGCTGCGTCTGCTGCCACTGCTGCCAGCCACCGACCGCGCCGGCCATCAGCATGCTGGCGATAGTCATGACGATCAGCAATTCCGGTAAGGTAAAGCCTGCTCTGTTCATGTGCTCTATTGTGCCGTTGGCGAGCAAAGTTGCCAGCCACAAAAAGCCATCATGCGAGCGGCTTTCCGGCCGTTTACGCTTTGGATGTTTCATTACCTGTTTTTTTGCGGCCTGTATTGGAAAAACAACCTTTTCCGCTGCGGTTTTACCGCGCCATCCTGTCGGCAAAAATAAAGTTCAGACAGGTGGGCGCTTAAGCTCCGGGCAGAAAAGAAAGCGGTTAAGAGAACGGCAGCGGCAAGAGAGCGACGCTTAAGCTCCGGGCAGAAAAGAAAAAGGCAGAAATAACGGTGGCAACACGGGGATACTTAAATTTAGTACAGCAGAGAGAACGGCAGCAGCTTTGTCGGGTCGTAAAAAAGGGAGCGAAAGCTCGCTCCCTTAGTCGGTCAGATGGCGACCGGCGCCTTAATGGCAGGATGCGGATCGTAACCTTCGATATCGAAATCTTCAAAACGATAATCAAACAGCGAAGCGGGTTTACGTTTGATCACCAGCTTCGGCATCTCACGCGGCTCGCGGGTCAGCTGCAGATTCGCCTGCTCCAGATGGTTGCTGTAGAGGTGCGTGTCGCCGCCCGTCCAGACAAAGTCGCCCGGTTCCAGATCGCACTGCTGCGCCACCATATGCACCAGCAGCGCATAGCTGGCGATATTAAACGGCAGGCCAAGGAACACATCGCAAGAGCGCTGATAGAGCTGGCAGGAAAGCTTGCCGTCCGCCACGTAGAACTGGAAGAAGGCATGGCACGGCGCCAGCGCCATCTCGTCAAGCTCGCCCACGTTCCACGCGGAGACGATGATGCGGCGCGAGTCCGGATCGTTTTTCAGCTGCTCCATCACTTTTGCCAGCTGATCAATCTGGCGGCCGTCCGGCGCGCCCCAGCTGCGCCATTGCTTGCCGTATACCGGGCCAAGGTCGCCGTTTTTATCGGCCCACTCGTCCCAGATGGTCACTTTATTTTCTTTCAGATAGGCGATATTGGTGTCGCCCTTCAGAAACCACAGCAGCTCATGGATAATCGAACGCAAATGGCACTTCTTGGTGGTCACCAGCGGAAAGCCTTCCTGCAGGTTGAAACGCATCTGATGACCAAAAATCGACAGCGTGCCGGTACCGGTACGGTCATTTTTCGGCGTGCCCTCGTTGAGCACTTTCTGCATTAATTCCAGATACTGTTTCATTTTTCCTCACGAACGTGTTGCACGGTACGGCGGCGATACGCCCAAATCATCATAATCGCGCCGGCGATAATCATCGGCGTCGAAAGGATTTGCCCCATGCTGATAAAATTGTCGAACAGGCCCAGCTGGGCGTCTGGCTGACGGAAATACTCCACGATAAAGCGGAATACGCCGTAGCCGATCAGGAACAAGCCTGATACCGCGCCCATCGGACGATTTTTACGGATAAAAACGTTCAAAATGATAAACAGCACCACGCCTTCCAGCAGCAGTTCATAGAGCTGAGAAGGATGGCGCGGCAGCACGCCGTAAGTAGCCAGCAGCGACTGCCATTCAGGATGGGTGGCGGCCAGCGCTACGTCTTCGCCGCGCGAGCCGGGAAACAGCATCGCCCATGGCAGATCGGGCGCTACGCGTCCCCAGAGTTCACCATTGATAAAGTTGCCCAGACGGCCGGCGCCCAGCCCGAAAGGGATCAGCGGCGCGATAAAATCCGCCACCTGGAAAAAGTTGCGTTTGGTACGGTGGGCGAACCACAGCATCACGCAGATAACGCCCAGCAGGCCGCCGTGGAACGACATGCCGCCATCCCAGACCTTGAACAGATAGAGCGGATTATCCAGAAACAGCGGCATATTATAAAACAGCACGTAGCCGATGCGGCCGCCCAGGAAGACGCCGAGGAACCCCGCATAGAGCAGATTCTCAACCTCTTCTTTTTTCCAGCCGCTGCCCGGCTTGTTGGCGCGGCGTACGGCCAGCCACATGGCAAAGATAAAGCCGACCAGATACATCAGGCCATACCAGTGCAGGGCGATCGGCCCGACGGAGAAAATTACCGGATCAAATTGGGGGAAAGCCAGATAGCCGTTAGTCATCTTTCACCATTATTAATAGTCCCTGATTTCAGGTGACGGAATGAATAAAGCGCGCGTGCGGCGCCGCGCAGAGGCGCGCATCATAGCACAGGCCGCACGAAGGCGGCCCGATGGAACTTTGTAAACTTTAATAAGAGAACTATCGACCACCGCGGATCAGACCGCCCAGCCCGCGCCGTTCCATAAAGGCGGCGACCAGGTGGCGCACCTCATTTGCCTGTTCCGCCTGCAGGCCCGCTTCCGCCAGCTTCTGCGCCTCTTCGTAATCAATATGATGCAGAAGATATTTCACCCTGGCGACGTTGCGTCCGTTCATGCTCAGATGGTGATAGCCCAGCCCCACCAGCAGGGCGACGCAGCTGGAATCGCCCGCCATTTCGCCGCACAGACAGAGTTCGATATTGGCCCGCTTCGCCTCTTCCGCAATGGTTTTCAGCGCGCGCAGCATCGCCGGATGCAGGCTGTCGTAAAGGCTGGCGACGCGCGTATTGTTGCGATCGACGGCCAGCAGGTACTGCGTCAGATCGTTAGTGCCGACGGAGATAAAATCGACCCGCTTTGCCAGGTGGCCGATCATAAAGATCATCGAGGGTACCTCAATCATCACGCCGACGCGCGGCCTGGGAATCGGGTAGCCCAGCATCTCTTCCACTTCCTTTCCGGCTCGTTCGATTAGCCTGAGCGCCTCGTCGATTTCATCAATGCTGGTGATCATCGGCAGCAGAATGCTGAGGTTGTCGCTGGCGACGTTAGCGCGCAGCATGGCGCGTACCTGGACCAGAAAAATCTCCGGCTGATCCAGCGTTAGTCGGATACCGCGCCAGCCCAGGCAAGGGTTCTCCTCGCTTATCGGCATGTAGGGCAGCTGTTTGTCAGCGCCGATATCCAGCGTGCGCAGCGTAACCGGCTTTTCCAGGAAGAGTTGCAGCATCCCCTGATACTGCGCGACCTGCTCCTCTTCGGAAGGGAAACCGTTTTGCAGCATAAAGGGGATTTCCGTACGGTAAAGCCCGACGCCATCCACGCGGCCGCCCTGCGCCTGCTCATGCTCCGCGCTCAGGCCCGCGTTGAGCATCACTTTTACCGGCTCGCCCGACTTCAGCGTCGCAGGCCGCTCCACCACGTCTTCCGCCAGCTTGCTCAGCTCGTTTTCTTCGCTGATCAGCCGCTGATATTCCTGCACCAGCACCGGTTCCGGATCCACCAGCAGCTCGCCGCGATAGCCGTCCACGATCAGCAGCCTGCCGTTGAGCGCCTCGGGCTGAATATCCGCGCCCATCACGGTCGGAATGCCCATCGCGCGCACCATAATCGCCGCGTGCGAGTTGGCCGCGCCATCCCTGACCACCACGCCTGCCAGGCGATCGTGCGGCAGCTCGGCCAGCGTCGTGGCGGTCAGCTCGTCGGCCACCAGCACGAAGCGTTCGGGCCAGGTATTGGTGCCCTGCATGGTGTCGTCGAGGTGAAACAGCAAACGCTGCCCCAGCGCGCGCAGATCGCCCGCCCTTTCACGCAGATAGCTGTCCTGCAGGCTGGCAAACTGGGCGGCAAACTTCTCAATGACCTTCTTTACCGCCCATTCCGCCACGAAGCCGTTGTCGATCTCCGCAAAAAGATCTTTTTTCAGCCTGTTGTCGCTGAGCAGGTGCGAATAGAGATCGAAAATGGCGGCGCTTTCTTTATGCACGCTGGAGGTGAAACGTTTGCTGTAGCGGCGAAACTCGCCGGAAGCCTCGTCCATCGCCAGCGACAGCCTTTCGCGCTCGCGCACCGCATCCAGCGTGGAGGCCGCCGAAACGGTATCCAGCGACGGCTGGTTACTTTCTACCCAGCCTGCGGCCACCGCCACGCCCGGCGCGGCGGCCAGGGCGCGCACGCGGGTTTGCCGGTACTGTCCGAACAGCGTATTAAGCTGCGATTGAGAGAGAATAGTGGCCATTTGCGTAGCCAGCGTCACCAGAAACGATTCTTCGCTCTCGTCAAACTGGCGGTGCTCGCGCTGCTGAACGACCAGTACGCCCAGCAGCTGGCGGCGGCTGATAACCGGCACGCCGAGAAAAGAACGGAAGCGCTCTTCTTTTACGGAAGGAATATATTTGAAGCTGGGATGACTTTGCGCATCGGCAAGGTTGATAGGTTCAGCCAGACGCCCTACCAGCCCGACGATCCCTTCGTCGAAAGCCAGCGCGACGGTGCGGCCGCGCGGCTTTTTCAGGCCGCGCGTCGCCATCAGGTAATAGCAGCGACGGTCGTGATCGGCCAGGTAGACCGAACAGACTTCGGTATCCATTGCCAGGCAGATTTCGCTGACCAGAATGTCGAGCGCCTCGGTCAGCCGGGGCGCTCCTGCCACTTTCTCCACTATCTCGCGCAGCTGTATAAGCATATCTGAGCGGCTTACCCTCTCTTCCGTCGATAAGGCGTATTTCGCGGTACGGCATTCTCCTGCAGGGGCATCACCACGCTGGCGAACTCCTTCATCACCCGGCGATAAACGTCGCGTTTAAAAGAGACAACCTGACGTACAGGATACCAGAAGCTCACCCAGCGCCAGCCGTCGAACTCCGGCGTGCTGCTGGTTTGCATGTTGATATCCGCGTCATTGCACAAGAGTTGCAGAAGAAACCACTTCTGTTTCTGGCCGATACAAACCGGCTTTGTGTCCCAACGCACCAAACGTTTCGGCAACTTATAGCGTAACCAGTTCCGGGTAGAGGCAAGGATGCGCACATCTTTGCGGTGCAAACCGACTTCCTCAAAGAGTTCTCGATACATCGCCTGTTCTGCCGTTTCGCCAGGGTTGATGCCTCCCTGAGGAAACTGCCAGGAGTGCTGGCCATACCTTCTGGCCCACAACACTTGTCCCTGCCTGTTACAAATTACGATACCAACATTCGGGCGGTAGCCATCATCATCGATCACTGGACTACCTCAAAACTAATACTCGGATAGCCTGATTGTTTCATACTCCTTACAGACGGTAAACCACTGCTTTTGGGGCGTTACTGACGGCATTCGCGGGATAACTTGCGAACATTCGTAGAGTTATAAACAGAAATCGCCACTTTTGCGCGATCTTATTCACCTTTTCTGTGGATATCTTTGTGCAGAACTCTCCTGGCCGCTGGGGAAAACTCAGAGTGGCGCCTTTTAGCCCAAGGTTAATACTTTGGTTAACGCATTATAAATATTGGGATTTATCCAATTCTACCGCGTCCTTCTGCTGTTTCAGGGCCCCCGATCAATGACGACACCAGGCAGGTGGCGAAAGATCGAACACCGACTTTTTTATCCACAGGATATGTTGCTATCCTAAGCAAAAAATGCGGTAACCCGGGTAAAACCGCCGCGTCAAGCCTGTAAATCGAAACAGTATTATTTTAAAAATCGACTTATCCCATTTTTCTGTGGATAACTACGTGTAAGATCCTGTTCATTGTCGGTGCGCAGACAGGCATAACCTTTTCAACTTCCCGATCGCGGCCGCAAAGTGACAAAAAAAAGCCGCGATTAATCATGCTATTATTGCGCTTTTCCTCAGGGATGAACGCATCCCTTTTAATAGGGAAAACTACTGTTCATTTTTTAACCAACAACCAAGAGCAGGCGATGCCAGACTATTTTTCTCCGGTTTTACCGCCGGAAAACGAAGCCGCGTTACTGGAACGCGCGCGCCAGCTGGCTGGCTTTACGCTGGGCGAACTGGCGTTGAGAGCGGGCCTTACGATACCGCGCGACCTGCGTCGCGATAAGGGCTGGGTGGGTATGCTACTGGAACGCTATCTGGGCGCCAGCGCAGGCAGCAAACCAGAACAGGATTTTGCCGACATCGGCGTGGAGCTGAAAACTATTCCTGTCGACGCGCAGGGCCGCCCGTTGGAAACCACCTTTGTTTGCGTGGCGCCGTTGACCGGCAACAGCGGTCTGGTCTGGGAAACCAGCCATGTGCGACATAAGCTGGCGAGAGTATTATGGATCCCGGTAGAAGGCGATCGGGCAATTCCGCTGGCCGAACGTCGCGTCGGCGCCCCGCTGCTGTGGAGTCCCAGTGAAGAAGAAGAGCTGCTGCTGCGGCGCGACTGGGAAGAGCTGATGGATATGATCGTGCTGGGACAGGTAGAGCGTATTACCGCCCGCCACGGCGAAGTGCTGCAAATCCGGCCCAAAGCCGCCAACAGCAAAGCCCTGACGGAAGGCATTGGCGAAAACGGCCAGCCGGTAATGACGCTGCCCAGGGGCTTCTACCTGAAAAAGGCTTTCACCGCGCCCTTACTGGCACGTCATTTTTTACTGTAAAGCTTTAGCTGAGCGGCATCCGGATGAGTATACTCTTCGTTTAACTTTCGTTTAGGATGCAACGTTGTATGTTTGACTGGATTGCCGATCCCAACGCCTGGCTGGCGCTGGGTACACTGACGATTCTGGAAATCGTTCTGGGTATTGATAATATTATTTTTCTTTCTCTGGTGGTGGCTAAACTTCCCAAACAGCAGCAGAACGCCGCGCGCCGTATCGGCCTGGCGGGCGCCATGCTGATGCGTCTGGGTCTGTTGGCCTCGATTGCCTGGGTCATTCGCCTGACCACGCCGCTGTTTACGCTGATGGACCACTCTTTTTCCGCGCGCGATTTAATCCTGCTGTTCGGGGGGCTTTTTCTGCTGTGGAAGTCCAGTATGGAGATCCACGAAACAATAGAAGGCGGTGAAGAAGAACATAAAAGCAATGTTCATTCCTTCGCCGGCGCGATTGTGCAGATTATGCTGCTGGATATTATCTTCAGTCTTGATTCGGTAATTACTGCCGTTGGCCTGTCCGATCATCTGATTATTATGATGGCGGCCGTGGTAATTGCAGTGGGCGTGATGATGTTTGCCGCCCGCGCTATCGGTGAATTTGTTGACCGCCATCCTTCAGTAAAAATGCTGGCGCTGACTTTCCTGATCCTGGTAGGTTTCACCCTGATCCTGGAAAGCTTCAATATTCACGTGCCAAAAGGTTATATCTATTTCGCGATGTTCTTCTCCATGTCGGTAGAGTGTCTTAACCTGCTACGCGGCAAAAAAAACCACGCCTGATACCAGGCCGACCGGCGCTGCCGGTCGGCTTCTTCCTGTTGTTTTTACGATCAAAGTCAATAGTTCGTCGTGCTGTGACGCCTTTTTAGGAGTTCTGCGGTTAACGCTTTCTGTAAAATGCGCTATTACTGATGCAGGCAAATTGAAGGCTAAGGGAGCGAAGTATGAAGTTGATGTCTGGCGCGGCCGTTCTGATGCTGGCCACGCTGCTCGGCGGTTGCAGCAGTGATTACGTGATGGCGACAAAAGAAGGCAAGATGATTATGACCCAGGGTAAACCGGAGATCGATCAGGATACCGGTCTGGTGAAGTACACCGATCGCTCCGGCCATGAGCTGCAAATCAACGGCGATGAGGTTTCATCGATTGTTGAACGCTAAGCCCAATCCCGCCACCTGACGCTTTCCGACAGGTGGCCCCCACCGCACTTCCCGATAAATCCGCTCTTCCCCCTGTAGCGCCCGACGGTTATAGTCAAAAGCCGGATCTGGCGTTTGCTTCAACAGTTTTACCCCGCACGCCAGGCTGGTCTTTTAATAATGAAAAAAGGAAGCCGGCACATGCATTATCATCGCATCCCCCACAGTACGCTGGAAATCAGCAGCCTGGGATTAGGCACCATGACGTTTGGCGAGCAAAACAGTGAAGCCGATGCCCATGCGCAGCTTGATCTGGCGCTCCGTTCCGGCATTAACCTGATCGATACCGCTGAGATGTATCCGGTGCCGCCGCGCCCGGAAACGCAGGGGTTAACCGAAACCTATATTGGCAGCTGGCTGAAGGCGCGCGGCAATCGCGAAAAAGTGGTGCTGGCCTCTAAAGTCGCCGGGCCGGTACGCGGTGCGGATGCTTCAATCCGACCGGGCCAGGCGCTGGATCGCAAGAACATCCGTCAGGCGCTGGACGCCAGCCTGAAGCGGCTGAACACCGACTATCTGGATCTTTACCAGCTGCACTGGCCGCAGCGACAGACCAACTACTTCGGACGGCTGAACTACGAATATGCGGAAGATACCGCCACGGTCACGCTGCTGGAGACGCTGGAAGCGCTGAACGAGCAGGTTCGTGCCGGTAAAATACGCTATATCGGCGTCTCGAACGAAACGCCGTGGGGCGTGATGCGCTATTTACAGCTGGCGGAAAAGCACGAGCTGCCGCGCATTGTCTCTATTCAGAACCCCTACAGCCTGCTGAACCGCAGCTTTGAAGTGGGTCTGGCGGAAATCAGCCAGCACGAAGGCGTCGAGCTGCTGGCCTATTCCTGCCTGGCCTTTGGCACGCTGAGCGGCAAATACCTGAACGGCGCTAAGCCTGCCGGCGCGCGCAACACGCTGTTCAGCCGCTTTACCCGCTACAGCGGCGAACAGGCCGAGCTGGCTATTGCCGGGTATGTGGCGCTGGCGAAAAAGTATAATCTTGACCCGTCCCAGATGGCGCTGGCTTTTGTCCGTCAGCAGCCTTTCGTCGCCAGTACGCTGCTGGGCGCGACTACCCTGGAACAGCTGCAGCTGAATATCGACAGCTATAATCTGACGCTGGATGAGGAAGTGATGCAGGGGCTGGAAGCTATCCATCGCCGCTACACCTTCCCGTCGCCTTAACTCGTTTTTTGACGAAAACGGTTAACGGTAGCCAGTAAAAAGGGGCGGAATATTTCCGCCCCTTTTTTGCTCTGAAAATCCGTTTATTTCCCCACTCTGGTGTGGCGATGCTGCGCCAGCTGCCAGCCCCACAGCACGGCAATCGCCAGCGCAAACAGCGCACCGAAGCCCACGCCGGTGGCTACCGGCGGCGCGCCCAGCTTCACGGCCAGCGAGTAAAGCCCCAGCATGATCAACATCGCGCCGTTCTCACCCAGGTTTTGTACCGCAATAGCGTTGCCTGCGCCGACGCTCTCCTTGCCGCGCATCTGCAACAGCGCGTTCAGCGGCACCACAAAGAAGCCGCCAAGCATGCCGATAACTATCAGTAATCCGTAAGCGCCTGCCGCCGTGTGCTGCAAGGCGAAAAAGACCACCGCCACGCCAATCAGCACGCCCGCCGGCATACATCTGCCGACCGTTTTCAGCGTCACCAGCTTCGCGGCCGCGCCTGCGCCGAACACAATGCCGATGGCGACCATAGCATTCAGCAGCGTGGGCGTTTTGTTATCGGTAATACCCAACGCGACCGGCACCCACAACACCAGCAGAAAACGCAGGGTGACGCCCGCGCCCCAGAAGAGGCTGGTGCCCACCAGCGAAAAACGCGTTTCGCCATTGCGCCACAGCTCGCGACAGGCGTGGAAAAAGCTGAGCGACATGCGCAGCGGATGCCAGCTTTGCCCCGCCCTCGCCGCCGCCAGTTTTGGGATCAGCACGTTCGCCGCTACGGCAAGCCCGTAGGCCAGCACGCAGGCGATAAGCGCGCCGGTCAGATTCCAGTCCGCCAGCACGCCGCCCGCGATCGATCCCAGCAAAATAGCCGCAATGGTTGAGGATTCCATCAGGCCGTTTGCCTTGACCAGCGTTTCGCCGCCGGTGATTTCGCCCAAAATGCCGTACTTGGCTGGTGAATAGGCCGCCGCGCCAACGCCAACCAGCGCATAGCCGATAAAAGGATTAAAGCCGAAACAGATAGTCAGCGCGCCCAGCAGCTTGAGGCCGTTGGCGACCATCATCACCCGACCTTTGGCGAAGCTGTCCGCAACCTGGCCGACGAAAGGCGCCAGGATGATATAGGTGGCGACAAAAACCATTTGCAGCACCGGCTGGCTCCAGTCCGGATAAACCTGGTTTTTAAGCACCGCCAGCGTGGCGAAGAGCAGCGCATTATCGCCAAAAGCCGACAAAAACTGCGCGGCGATAACCGCCATCATGCCGCGCGAAAGCAGCTTTTCGCTGCCGGATGAGTTATGCATTTTCCGCCTCTTTTTCCGGCTGTTCCGCCATGCTTTTCAGCGTAACGAAGTCGGGTTTCCCGCTGCCCAACAGCGGCAGTTGCGGCAACACGCGAATATCGCGCGGCACCGCCAGCTCCGGTGCGCCCAGCTCGCGAGCCGCCTTCTGCAGCCTGTCGCGGGTTAATTCGCCGTCGGTAGTAAACAGCACCAGCGCTTCGCCACGGTTGCCGTCGGGCTTTATCGACGCGGCGTGCTGTTTTTCTGCCGATGCCTTCAGCGCAATCTGCTCGACGATTTCCAGCGACACCATTTCGCCCGCCAGCTTAGCAAACCGCTTTGCGCGCCCCTGGATCTGACAAAAACCATGCTCGTCAAAGCTGACGATATCACCGGTATCGTACCAGCCTGCTTCCATCTGTCCTTCGCCGTTATCCGCCTGCGGTGCTTCCAGCACGCCTGGTTTTTCTACCCGGAGGTAGCCTTTCATAATATTCGGCCCGCGCAGCTGCAGAAGCCCGCCCTGCTCAATCCCCGGCACGGAAATCAGACGAGAATCCATGCCCGGCAGAATACGCCCGACGGTATGGTTTTTCGCCGCCATCGGCACGTTGATGGCCACCACCGGCGCGCACTCCGTCACGCCGTACCCTTCCAGAATGCGGATGCCGAATTTCTCCATCCAGACCTGACGCGTGCCCTCCTGCAATTTTTCTGCACCGGCCACCACGTAGCGCAGGCGCGCGAAATCATACGGATTAGCAAAGCGCGCGTAGTTGCCCAAAAAGGTGGAGGTGCCGAACAGTACGGTGCAGTTCCGGTCATACACCAGCTCCGGAATAATACGATAGTGCAGCGGGCTGGGATAAAGGAACACTTCTGCCCCGGTCATTAGCGGCGTAAACAGCCCAACGGTCAGGCCGAAAGCGTGAAACAGCGGCAGCGCGGACATAAAGCGGTCGCGCGGCGTAAAGTCGGCCACCGTGCGGATCTGTTCCACATTCGCCAGCAGGCTTTTATGCGAATGCACCACGCCTTTAGGATGACCTTCCGAGCCGGAGGTAAACAGCACCATCGCCGCGTCTTCCGGCTGCTGCTGCACTTCAGCATGGCGTGGCAGAAGAAGATGGCCGAGGATCCAGAGTTTATCCTGCGTGGTAATCGTTCCTTTCAGATCTTCCAGAAAGATCCATTTTACCCCGGTAAGCTGCTCGGGCAGATGCCAGAGCTTGCCCTTGTCCAGAAACTGACGGGAGGTGAAAACCGTTTTTACCTCTGCCGCTTTCAGCGCGCTGCCCACGCCTTTAACGCCAGCGGTGTAGTTAAGCATCGCCGGAACGCGGCCACGCATCGACGCGCCCAGGATCGCGGCGGCGGTCACCGTGGTATTCGGCAGCAACAGGCCAATGTATTCGCCTGGCGACGTATAACGCTCCAGGATCCGGCCGACGCCCAGCGATTTCTTCAGCAGCCCCGTGTAGCTGTCAGGCTGCAAATTGACGTCTTCAATACAGGATTTGAAATAGCCATAGCGCGTGCGGGCAGCCAGAAACGCCTGATAAAGCGTCTCGCGCGGGCGCACCGCCATCCGCGCTTCCATCATAATATGGTGCAGATGCTCTCCCGCCAGCCTGCGGCGCTCCCGCGCGGTTTTGGCCTCCGGCATCGGGATGGTGGTGGCAGGAAGCACGGTCATGCTGATACGCGGGAAAAGGCGGCGCTTAAACACGCCGGCCAGGCGACCAAACGGCGAAAACTCCGCGCCCTCTATCCGCAGCGGCACAACGGTAGCCTGCGACTTTGCCGCGACAAAACCGGCACCGTCGTAAATTTTCATCAGCGATCCGGTGACGGTAATTCGCCCCTCGGGAAAAATCACCACCGGACGGCCCTGCGCGATTGTTTTTACCAGACGCTTGACCGACAGCGGCTTTGCCGGATCCAGCGGCACAAAATCCACCAGCGGGCGCACCCAGCGCATATACCATTTTTCGCTGATGGAAGAGTAGACGGCAAATACCGGCTTAACCGGCAAAAACAGCGCCAGCAGCATGCCGTCCAGAAACGACATATGGTTGGGCACAATCAGCACCTTTGGCTGGTGCAGCGGGGAAAGATCGCCAGCCAGCCGGGTACGGTAGAGCACCCCAACCAGCAGACGGAAAAATGAAAGCAGCATGCCATCTCCTTAGCAGATAAATTTGCCTGTAACGATGCAGGATATGGCTGCGCATGACAATGGCGGAACATAAAAATCAGGACGTGCTGAATCAATTTATGTGTGGATACCGCAGCGTTGCAAAAAGATTTGCGGCGCTGGCCGAAGAAACAGGCTCCTGCTGGCGAACAACCAAAACCAGTAGCGCTCACGCTTTTTTTAGCACCTGCGCTACACGGCAACATAAAAAATCAGGCGATGGCAGCCCGGCTCAGCAAGCTGATTTTCCTGCGGCCCATGCCTTTCTCAGCTATTGCCCGGCGTAATAATGCCCCGACGCAGCATGGCCTGCATTATTGTGGCCTGCCAGTGCTGGCTTGTTGCTTCCGGCGAACTGGCGTTCAGACTGCCGGCCAGCCGCATGGCACACTCCTGGGTAAACTGCCCGCGCCCGGTTAACTGGCTGTTATGGTGCAGAAATTCGAGCTGACTGTTAACATCCAGCCTGTCGAAAATAACGCTGACCAACCGGTCCCGCACTTTTTGCGGCATTTCCTGCCAGGCTTTATCCGGCACCGCCTCTTTAAGCACGCCCATGCCGCGGCTGATATGGCTGTCGGAAGCCGCCAGCAGATGATCGGTGCCGCGCCGCCGCGTTTCGGGATCGTCGCTCCACATATCTTCAAGGCTCAGCTCACAGCGTAATCTGACCGCCTGTTCACGACCCGTACGGGAAACGCCGGGCATGCCGGAATCGATAAATCCCCCCAGCAGTTCATCCAGCGCCTGACGATCGTCCGAGTAGGCCACTTCCTCCGTCAGATCCTCACTGCTTATCAGGTGGTTAAGATACCCCACAATCGAAGCCACTTTATTCAGCGTGAAGTTTTCAGGAAGGGCCGCCGTAGCGCGCAGCTCCGCGACGCTGGCTTCATTTCTTTGTTGATTACTGATTACCGGAGCGGCATTTTTCCCCGCCTGGCGCAGCTTTTCGCTGAAGGGCCTGTCGTGCAGCGAACGGCGCTGCTCCGGCGTCAGGGAATCATTAACCAGCTGTTTTGCCAGATGCAGAGCTGATCCAATAGTGAGAGAAGGACGATCCAGCTGCATTTCCCTGCTCAGCATCCAGTTTCTTTCAATGCTTTCAGGTTTCGTTTCGCTGCCGTGACTGAGACGCAGCATTCTGTCGTCATAACCCGGCAGATTACCTATCGAGCTAATCGTACTTTCGGTAAAGCCAAAGGAGCCGCGGGCGCGAATCAAATCACTCTCTACAACCTCAGCAGGACTGTACGACCAGCGCTGCGCCTTCCCTGAATTTGCGTTCAATTTAAAGCTGGGATAGCGCGCTTCCGGTTCGAGGCTATAGGTGTTCAGCATGGAAAAAGGCTTATCGGTATCGTGACCAGCAAAACGGCCGTGCCCGTTTTCACCATTAAAACAGTGTTGAGCAATAAAGTTACCGTTATCAATGGACTGCTGTAGCATTTTTGGCTCATGCCTGATGGCTGCATGAGTAATGTGCGTAAGGAGCTGGCCTTCACCATGATGAAACCAGTTCTGGCTGGCCTCGTAATGGCGAAACCGCTTTTGTAGGGCTTCGTTTCCCTCTGTTTTCGCGCCCACCAGCGTCAGGCTCCCTCCCAGCACTTTGGTTGCGCCCAGATTGCCGAACTTTTGATGGCTTTTGCACAGGAATAAGCGGAGTTCATTATTGGCTAACGCTTCGCTAAAGGTCCCCATTAGCGCCTTCATTTCTCCTTCTTTTTCAATGGTGGTGTCGATAACCACGTTAAGCGGCTCCGCTTTATTTTTGCGGTTTTTCATCTCCTGCCCGATGCCCTCAATCATATCCTGCAAAGACCAACTGTGTTCGGGTTGACTGTTGTGGGCGACAAAGCTGTCGCAGAAAGAGGTGTAAAACGCAGGCGACTGCTTTTGCGGATCGGCCAGCTTGCCGAAGCTGTCCGCATACTCCTCGGCCTCGTAATAGAATTGCGTGCACTTTTCCCCGTTCTTCAGGGGCGCTAATCCGCTGCGGCTGGCGATCAGGGCGGCCTCAAGGGCTTCCGTAAGCGCCTGCATTCCTGAGGATAACAAGAAAGGTTCGATCGGATTGAGCTGCATCGCCTGCTGCGGCGGCAGCGCTTCGCGGATGCGCTGCGAAGCGTACGCCTTAAAGGCGTTGGCCTTGTACGGGCTTATGGCGCCCAGCAACACCTGCATTTCCTCCATCAGCGCCCGGTGAGCGTTGCCGAATCGGGTGCTGTCCGTAGCCAGCGCGGGCATGGCTTCGGCAATAAAGCGGATGCCCTGCAATCCCTGCGCAACCAAAGGATTTTGCTGATGACGCTGGGCCAGCTGCGGGTAGCTGAGTATGCGGGTAAGTTCGTCGATCATATCCGCATCCGCCCGGGCCAGCACGCTGGTGCTGAGCGAGTCAGGTATCTTTCTCAGCTGCGTAACCGGCCCCTGGGCATGAGGAGAGCGAAGCGCCGCAACAGTCAGGTGATTCTGTACTCGCGGGTCGTTGATGAAAGGCTGCTGCTGTGCGCCGACGGCGTTCCGGGCCACCTGATAAGCCGAAGGACGGGCGCCGAATTTATCAGCGAGTAAATCCAGCGCTTGCCAGTCATCCACACTGTCGCAGCTGATGGCAATAATACCCGGCGCGACGGCTTCCTGTTTTAACGGCCCGTGCCCGGGATGCTGGGCCTGGAAACGTTTAACAATTTTATCCGTCATAAATTCGCTGTTGATAAACAGACGCTGCTGCTGCTTCGCCTGCGGATAACGCAGCTGGTAGAGCTGGTGGCACAGATTGAGGGTTTTTCCCGAAGGCGCCATACGCTGATAGTAGCCATTCATTTCATGCCCGATCTCCAGCTTGCCGAACGGGACTTTACCGCTTGTTTCATCATGCGCAAACCCCAACCCATACTGCGCGGCGGCCACCTGCCCGCCCGGAGTAGCGTTCAATTGCGCGCACCGCATACGCTTCCAGGTTTGCGTTCCCAAAAGATCAGCCGTGGCCGCTTTTTCATAGCGACGCTGGCCCAGCATATGCTGATGCAAATCAGCGCTGAACGTGCCGGGCGCGGCTTCGAGATCGTCCTTTGCCCGGATCTTATTAACCTGCTCTTCAAGCTCAGTAACCTGTTGTTGCAAATGTAAATTCGCCGACCCACTATCCATACTGTGACGACGCCCGCCAGGCCGCCCGGCCTGGTGAGCCTCTCCGCTGCGCAACGGCGTAGTGCTTTCCTCACGTAACCTGTTTCCCTGGCTCGGGTTTTGGTATGGCCTTAGCTGGCCGGAAACGAATTTCATAAGTTCACCTTATTTTCTAAAGCGCTTTAGTGGCGACGTGAAACTTATGGTTCCTTACAACGATTGCTCCGCCCGGGTTGCTGGCCATTCCATTATTTTACGGGAACCGTTGACGCGTTAAGGACACTAAAGCCCCCTCATATCACATCACTTTTATTGAGGAAGACGCGTGCAGGTTAATCGTTCAGGCATATCGGCGCCCGCTCTGGCTACAGAGCAGAATAAACAGGCAGCCTCTGCAACCCGCCATTTACAAGGGCCGCTAAACGGCTTGCATCATGGCGCGGCTGGCATTAAAGGAAGCGTTGCCCCTGACAACCTTCGGCAAGGATTGTTGGGGATGGGACAGGTCGCCTTGCTTAAAGGAGATAATCAGCAGATGGAGACAGGCGGATGCGGCCCCTGTATTGGCGTAGGCATCACTTATCGTTCTCGTGACGGGGAAACAAGCGGGTTGCTTGCTCATCTGCAACCGGAAGCGGATATCAAAGATTTTGCTGCCAACGTCCGCCAGGCGTTCGACGATCATTTTGAATCTGAAATTAATCTCACGCTGGCTACCGTTCTCGACAAAGATCCGGCCGTTGCCGACCAGCAGCAAACCCGTTTAGCAGCGCTTCAGCAAAATCTCAGGTCGCAATATGATTATCTGGATCTGGACGACGATAACGTCCATGTTTCTACCGCGCACTCTGCGCTTTCCGTCGATCTGGCAGCCAATGAAATAAAAACCAGCCAGGAGACAAAAAAGGATTTCAGCACCGCTGATATGGACTACATGCGCGATCATATGCTGAATGACAGCAGGACGCTGCGCTACTTCACCGAGCCATCCGGGCAGCATTAATAACGCGCGATTAAAACTTTTCGGGCGTGCTGTATGGGCGCGTCCCAATTTATGCTGCATCAGCCATAACGCTGTCACACAGATGTTTAAACATACTGGCTGAAATAAAGGGATGTTCGGATTGCCTGAGCATTTATATTTTTCGCCGCAGAGGAGAAGTACGCTATGCCGTTACCCGCCATCCACCGCATTGTTACCGGACACGACGCCAAAGGAAAATCAACGATTTATAGCGAGGGTTCGCTGCCTTCGGTCATTGAGACGGAAGCGATCCCGGGGCTGATTTTTCACGAGGTCTGGGAAACGTCGGCATCGCCCGCGCCGGTTAATAACGATCCGGATCCCACTAGCGGACCGGTAATGCACAACGCGCCAACCAACGGCACGCGTATTCGCTTCGTCGATCTGCCGCCTGATGCCTCTTATCTGGATCAGGAAGATAACCGCATTAAAGATCTTTTTGAACAGGTTAACTATACCGACGGGCTGACGGTAAAAGCCGATTCGCCCCACCCCATGATGCACCGCAGCGAGGCGGTCGATTATTGCGTGATCGTACACGGCGAAGTTTATCTTGTGCTTGATGACTCAGAGGTGCTGCTCAGGCCCGGCAGCGTAGTTGTACAGCGGGGCACTAATCATGCGTGGTCCAACCGATCGCAGGAGTCCTGCCGTATCCTGTTCGTTCAGCTTGATGGTCGTTACGACCCGGCTCTGGCGGCACAACTGGCGGGTAAATAATGTAGGTTACGACCCGGCTGCAGCGGCCCAACTGGCCGGGAAATAATGTAGTTAAGGCTGCCAGAGATATTTTACGGCCAAAGTGGCGATATTTGTAGGCACTGGAATTTGTATTCGTGATGCGGGCAGTCTTAACGATGATACTGCCCGCCATGCTGATATTCCAATTGCTTTTCAGACCGGTTTCCGCCGGGGCGATAACGCCCATATGTTAGCGCGATGCCTCCCGCCAGCCGCCGCCCAGCGCGGCGATCAGCTGCACGCTGGCGACCCACTGCGTGCTTTGCAGCGCCAGCAGGCTCTGCTGCTGGCTCAGGCTGCTGTTTTCAGTGGTGACGACATCCAGATAGTCAATCATCCCCGCTTCATACTGGTTACGCGTGACGCGGGCCGACTCCTGCGCCGCCGAGGTGGCGTTTTGCTGCGCCACGATTTCGTTTTGCAGCGTATGCAGCTCCACCAGGTAGTTTTCCACCTCCTCAAAGCCGGTCAACACCGCCTGGCGATAGCTGGCCACGTCGGCGTCATAGGCCGCTCTCGCCTGCTCCACTTTCGCCGAGGTGGCGCCAAAGTCCAGCAGCGTGCCGCTGAGCGACGGCCCGAGCGACCAGACGCGATTCGGCAGCGACAGCAAATTATGCAGCGCCGAGCTGGTAAAGCCGCCGGTGGCGCTCAGCGTAAGGTCGGGATAGTAGCCTGCGATCGCCACGCCAACGGCGGCATTGGCCGCTGCCACAGTGCGTTCTGCGTAAGCGATATCCGGGCGGCGCTCAAGCAGCGTCGAGGGCACGGCCTGCGGGATGGCGGGCAGCGTGGCGGTCATCGCTTTCGTTACCGGCAGGCTGAATTCCGCCGGCGTTTTACCGAGCAGGATAGCGATAGCGTGTTCGGTTTGCGCCCGCTGCCAGCTGAGGTCGAGCGCCGAAGCCCGCGAGGTTTCCAGCTGCATTTGCGCCTGCGCGAGCGTGGCGCGAGACTCGCTGCCGGCCTGATATTTATTCTCAATAATAGTCAGGTAGCGCTGATAGGCCGCGACGCTTTCCTGATACAGCGCGATCTGCTGGTCCATAATGCGCAGCTGGAAATAATCCTGCGCCAGCTCGGACTGGGCGCTGAGGGTGATATTCGCCAGCTCCGCCTCGCTTGCCTGCGCGCTGGCTTTGTTCTCTTCCAGCGTACGCCGCAGCTTGCCCCAGATATCCACTTCCCAGCTGGCGCTGGCCTGTAGCGAATGGCTGTCGCTGGCGGTGCGCTGGCCCGTGCCCGTGGAAGCGCTGCCGCTGCGCGTTGAGGAACCGCTGTAGGTCGCACCGGGCAGAAGGTCAGAGCGCGCTTCACTGACCAGCGCCCTGGCCTGGCGATACTGCGCTTCATACTGCGCCACGTTCTGGTTTGAAACGGCAACCTGCCGCAGCAGACCGCTCAGCGTATCGTCGTGATAGACCGACCACCAGTCGCCTTTGCTTTGTGCATCCTGCGGTGCGGCCTCGCGCCAGCCCTGCGCTTCTTTATAGTGCGCGGGCACGTTCACCGCCGGACGATGGTAATCGGGGCCGACGGCGCAGCCGCTTAACAGCAGCGCCAGAAAAACAGGCGCGAGCCTGGAGCTTGTCCTTTGCCCGGACAGAAACGGTAATTTTTTCATTGTCATTATTTAAGCTCTGAGGCGCGCCCACTGACGTTTAGCGGCGCGGCTGGCACGATCGAGATAGAGGTAAACCACCGGCGTGGTAAACAGCGTTAACAGCTGGCTCAGCGCCAGGCCGCCAGCGATGGCCAGGCCCAGCGGACTGCGCAGATCGGCATCGCCGCCGCTGCCCAACGCCAGCGGCAGCGCGCCGAAAAAGGCGGCCAGCGTGGTCATCATAATGGGCCGGAAGCGCATCAGGCAGGCCTGCACAATCGCCTGCTGCGGCGTCATGCCCTGCTTGCGTTCCGCCGCCAGCGCGAAGTCGATCATCATAATGGCGTTCTTTTTTACGATGCCGATCAGCAGCAGAATGCCTATCAAGGCGATCACCGTCAGCTGCGTGCCGGTCATCAGCAGCAGCAACAGCGCGCCAACGCCTGCGGACGGCAGCGTGGAAAGGATGGTCAGCGGATGAATATAGCTTTCATAGAGCATCCCCAGCACGATATAGACGGCCGCCAGCGCGGCAAGGATCAGCCACGGCATGGACGCGGTGAGATCGCCAAAGGCTTTCGCCGTGCCCTGGAAACCGGCCTGAATATCGCCCGGCAGCGCAATTTTCGCCATCGCGGCTTTAATCAGTACCGAAGCCTGCTCCAGCGAAACGCCGTCCGCCAGGTTAAAGGCAATCGTGCTGGTGGCCGACTGGCCCTGATGCGCCACCGACAGCGGCGCGTTGGCGCCGCTGAAGCGGGCGAAAGCCGAAAGCGGCACCTGGTCGCCGGCATCGTTAATCACATACAGCTTGTTAAGCGTTTCCGGATCGCGCGTCCACGTATCCTGCAATGACATCACCACATGATACTGATTCAGCGTCTTGTACAGCGTGGCGACCTGGCGCTGCGCAAACGAATTATTCAGCAGCGTATCGACCATCTCCACGTTGACCCCCAGCCGTTTGGCGCGGTCGCGGTCGATCGTGACCATTACCTCCTGGCCGCCGGTTTGTGAGTCGGAATCGACGCTGGTCAGCTGTGGGATCGCCTCCAGCGCGGCCTTGACCTTCGGCGTCCAGACACGCAGCGTCTCCAGATTGTCAGCCTGAAGGCTGTACTGATAGCTGGCGTTGGCGCTGCGGCCGCCGATATGAATATCCTGCGCCGCCATCAGAAACAGCTCCACGCCCGGCACGTTGCGCGTTTTGCCGCTCAGCCGGTTGGCGACTTCCGTCGCCGTCGCGTCACGTTGGTCGAAGTCTTTCAGATGCACGAAAAAGTTGGCGGTGTTGCGCGAACCGAACGCGCCGCTGCCCATTGACGACATCACGCCGTCCACCGCCGGATCCTGCTGGATCAGTCTGGCGAACGCCTCCATTTTCGGCTTCATCGCCTGGAAAGAGACGTTTTGATCGGCGCGCAGCATCCCCATCAGCAGACCGGTATCCTGATTGGGGAAAAAGCCTTTCTGCACCACCGAATAGAGAAACAGATTGAGGATCACCGTCAGCATCAAGCTAAACAGCGTCAGCCGCTGATGGCGCATCACCCAGTTCAGCCCGCGGGCGTAGGCGGCCAGCAGACGATTAAGGCCGTTTTCGATCCACTGATAAAGCGGATGCGGCCGCGCGGTGACGCCGGGTTTACGCTTCAGCAGCCGCGAACAGAGCATCGGCGTGAGGCTGAGCGACACCAGCATAGAGATAATCAGCGAAACGGTCAGCGTCACCGCAAACTCGCGAAACAGGCGGCCAACGATGCTGCCCATCAGCAGGATCGGGATAAACACCGCCACCAGCGACAGCGTCATCGACAGCACGGTAAAGCTCACCTCGTTCGCGCCTTTCAGCGCGGCGCGCACCGGGCTTAATCCTTCTTCGATATAGCGCGTGATGTTTTCCAGCACCACGATGGCGTCGTCCACCACAAAGCCGGTGGCGATGATCAGCGCCATCAGCGACAGGTTATCCAGGCTGTAGCCGAGCAAATACATCACCGCGCAGGTACCCACCAGCGAAACGGGCAGCGCCAGCGCGGGAATGGCCACCGCCTGCAAATTGCGTAAGAAAATAAAGACCACGCCAATCACCAGCGCGATAGCGATCAGCAACGTTTCTTCGGTGTCATAAAGGGACGCGCGCACGTTGGGAGAGCGGTCAACCACGATTTTCAGCGAGACGTCGGCCGGCAGGTTTTCCTCCAGCGCCGGCAGCTGCGCTTTGATGGCATCAATGGTTTGCAGCATATTGGCGCCCGCCTGGCGCGTGACGCCGATCATCACCGACGGCGAACCGTTGAAGTAGCCGACGTTGTACTGGTCCTCTACCGAATCGTAAACGGTGGCGACGTCGCTGAGGCGGATAGCGCGGCCGTGCTGATAGCTGACCACCAAATCGCGGTACTGCTTTGCGCCGTCCAGCTGGCTGTTGCCGTCAATCACCCAGCTCTGGTTAGCGCCCTGCAACATCCCTTTCGGCAGATTGCTGGTGCTGTTGGCGATGGCGGCGCGCACCGTATCCAGCGAGATCCCGGCATGGGTCAGCATTTGCGGCTGTAGATCTATTCTGACCGCCGGCAGCGCGCTGCCCATCAGCGAGACGTCGCCGACGCCCTGCACCTGCGCGATTTTCTGGTCGATTTTGCTCTCGGCGATATCGTACAGCTCGCCCTTGGAGCGAGTGGTGGACGTCAGCGCCAGCATCACGATTGGCGCATCGGACGGGTTGGCTTTGCGATACGTCGGCAGCGACGGCATACTGCTCGGCAGCAGGCTGCGTGAGGCGTTGATAGCCGCCTGCACATCCCGCGCCGCGCCGTTGATGTCGCGGGTCAGCTCAAACTGCAAAATGATATTGCTGGAGCCCTGCGAGCTGCTGGAGGTCATCTCGGTAATGCCCGCGATTTGCCCCAGCGCGCGCTCCAGCGGCGTGGCGACCGTGGCCGCCATCGTCTCCGGGCTGGCGCCCGGCAGGCTGGCGGAAACCATAATGGTCGGGAAATCGACCTGCGGCAGCGGCGCGACGGGCAGCAAACGATAGCCCAGCGCGCCCAGCAGCAGCAGCGCCAGCGTTAACAGCAGCGTGGTAACGGGCCGGAAGATAAAAAAGCGCGTAATCATTTAGCCGCCCGCATTCTGCGGCGTGCCCGCCCGGCCAGGCGATCGAACCACAGGTAGATCACGGGTGTGGAGAACAGCGTCAGCACCTGGCTGAAGATCAGGCCGCCGACAATCACCAGCCCCAGCGGCTGACGCAGTTCAGCGCCCGAGCCGGAGGCCAGCATCAGCGGCAGCGCGCCAAGCAGCGCCGCCATGGTGGTCATCAGGATCGGGCGGAAGCGCAGCAGACAGGCCTGATGGATCGCTTCCCGCGGGCTGAGGTGCTGCTTTTTCTCCGCATCCAGCGCAAAGTCGATCATCATAATCGCGTTCTTTTTCACAATGCCGATCAGCAATATCACCCCAATCAGCGCAATCAGGCTGAATTCCGTGCCCGCCAGCAGCAGCGTCAGCAGCGCGCCGACCGCCGCCGACGGCAGCGTGGAGAGAATGGTCACCGGATGAATAAAGCTTTCATAAAGAATGCCCAGCACCACGTACATGGTCAGCAGCGCGGCCAGGATCAGCCACAGCGTGTTGCCGGTAGCGTTCTGGAAAGCTTCGGTTTCGCCCTGATAGCGCAGCGTCATGCTGGACGGCACCTTCAGGCTTTGCTGCGTCTCCGCTATCGCCTTTTGCGCCTCTTCCAGCGAGTAGCCGTCGTTGAGATTGAACGAGACGGTCACCGCCGGGAACTGGTTCAGCCGCATATGCACCAGCGAGCCGATGCGCTGATGAATGGTGGCGACTGAGGTCAGCCGCACCATGCCGCCGCTGCTGGTTGAAGAAGCGCTGTCAGACGAGCTGCTGTCGGTATCGCTTGAGGTGCCGCTGCTCGTGGAGGTGGTCGAGGACGAAGCGGCAGCCGCCAGCCAGATGTCGTTAAACGAGGCCGGAGACTGCTGATACTGCGGCGCGACCTCCAGCACCACCCGGTACTGATTCGACTGGGTAAAAATGGTGGAGACCAGCCGCTGGCCGAAAGCGTTATACAGCGCGGTATCCACGTCGGCGGCGGTAATGCCGTAACGCGCCGCCGCATCGCGGTTCAGTTCGACCCAGGCGACCTGCCCCTGATCCTGCAAATCGCTGACCACCGAGCTGAACTCCGGCCGTTTTTCCAGCGCGGCCACCAGCTTCGGCGTCCAGGCGACCAGGTTCTCGCTGTCGGCGTCGTCCAGCGAGAACTGATAGCGATCCGGCGTGACCCGATCGTTGACCGTCAGATCCTGCGCGGCCTGCATATAAAGCTGAATGCCCGGCACGCTGCGGGTCGCCTGTTGCAGTTCGGCAATCACCTGGTCGGCCCGCTCGTCGCGCTGGTCAAACGACTTCAGGTTGATTTGCAGCCGCCCGCTGTTCAGGCTGGTATTGTTGCCGTCGATGCCGATAGTGGAAGAAAGACTCGCCACCGCCGGGTTCTTCAGCACGATAGCCGCCAGCTGCTGCTGCCGCTTCGCCATTTCACCGAAGGAAACGTCCTGAGAGGCGACGGTCACGCCCTGGATCAGTCCGGTATCCTGCGCCGGGAAAAAGCCTTTGGGAATAACCAGATAGAGCAGCGCGGTCAGCGCCAGCGTCGCCAGCGCTACCAGCAACGTCAGGCGCTGATGGTTAAGCACTATCGTCAGCAGGCGATCGTAACCGGCCACCAGCTTATCGAAGAACTGACCGCCCTTGCGGTAAAAGCGGCTCTGCTTCTCTTCCGGGATATGGCGCAGCAGACAGGCGCAAAGCATCGGCGTAAGCGTCAGCGAAACCAGCATGGAAACCAGAATCGACACCGCCAGTGTAATGGCGAACTCGCGAAACAGCCGTCCGACCACGTCGCCCATAAACAGCAGCGGGATCAGCACCGCAATCAGCGAAAAGGTCAGCGAGATAATGGTGAAGCCAATCTGCGCCGAGCCTTTCAGCGCCGCCTCCATCGGCGTTTCGCCCTGCTCCAGCCGCCTTGAGATATTTTCCACCACCACGATAGCGTCATCAATAACGAAACCGGTGGCGATAGTCAGCGCCATCAGCGACAGGTTATTCAGGCTGAAGCCCGCCAGATACATCACGCCAAAGGTGCCGACCAGCGACAGCGGCACCGCCACGCTCGGGATCAGCGTCGCCGCCACGTTGCGCAGAAACAGAAAGGTCACCATCACCACCAGCGCAATCGACAGCATCAGCTCAAACTGCACGTCGCTGATGGAGGCGCGAATGGTCTGGGTACGGTCGGAGAGGATCTGCACTTTTACCCCGTCCGGCAGCGCGGCCTGAAGCGTCGGCAGCTGCTTTTTAATGTTGTCCACCACCGCAATCACGTTGGCGCCGGGCTGGCGCTGGACGCTAATCACAATCGCCGGGCTGTTGTTGGCCCAGGCCGACTGATAGCTGTTTTCCGCCGCCTCTTCGATATGGGCGATATCCTTCAGCCGCAGCGCCGCGCCGTTCTGATATGTAAGGATCAGGTTGCCGTATTCCTCTGCGGTGCGCAGCTGGTCGTTGGCGTCGATGGTTATCGAATGGTATTTGCCGTCGAAACCGCCTTTCGAGCCGTTGACGTTGCTGTTGCTAATCAGCGTATTGACGTCTTCCAGCGTCAGCCCGTGCGCCGCCAGCGCTTTGGGATCCATCTGCACGCGGATAGCGGGCTGATGGCCGCCCGCCAGCGTCACCATGCCGACGCCGGAGATTTGCGACAGCTTCAGCGCGACGCGGGTGTTGACCAGGTCCTGGACTTTAATCAGCGGCAGCGTATCCGAGCTGGCCGCCAGCGTGATCACCGCCGTATCCGCCAGGTTCACCTTTTTATAGGTTGGCGGATTAGGCAAGTCGGAGGGCAGCAGGCTGTTGGCGGCGTTGATGGCCGCCTGCACTTCCTGCTCCGCCACGTCCAGCGACAGATCCAGCGAGAACTTCAGCGTGATCACCGACGAGCCGCCCGAGCTGCTGGAGGCCATCTGGCTCAGGCCCGCCATCTGCCCGAGCTGCCTTTCCAGCGGCGCGGTAACGCCCGATGCCATCACGTCCGGACTCGCGCCCGGATAGAGCGTGGTGACCTGAATGGTCGGATAATCCACCTGCGGCAGCGCGGAGGTAGAAAGAAACTTATAGGCGAAAACGCCGGAGATCAGCACGCCGATCATCAGCAGGATAGTGGCGACCGGACGCGCGATAAAAATGCGGGACGGATTCATTGCGCTTTCGCTTTGTCGCTGGCGGCCGGAGTTTCATCAGCCGTAACCACAGTGACTTTGCTGCCGTTGCTTAGCCGATCGATGCCTACGGTAACGACCTGCTCGCCCGCCTTCACGCCTTCGGTAATCGCCTGCTGCGTGTCGCCCAGCGTCGGCCCGGTTTTCACCGCGCGGCGCGTAACCGTTTTATCGCTGCCGATCACGTAGACGAAGCTGCCGTCGCTGCTGAGCTGCAACGCCTGCGCCGGGATCACGGTCGCCTGCTTCAGGGTGCCGGTTTGCAGCCGCAGATCCACAAACTGGTTGGGATAGAGCGCCTCGTCCTGATTGTCGAACAGCGCTTTCAGCTCGACCGTGCCGGTAGCGGTGTCGATCTGGTTGCTGATAAACCGCACGCTGCCGGAAGCCAGCGCCTTATCGCCATCCTGATCGAACGCGGTTGCTGGCAGCGTCTGCCCGTTGTGCAGCGCCTTAATCAGCGTGGGAATGTTGCTTTGCGGAACGCTGAAAGTTACGGCGGCGGGCTGCATCTGGGTAATGGTCACCAGGCCGGTGGTGTCGCTGCTCTGCACCATATTGCCTTCGTCAACCAGGCGCAGGCCAACGCGCCCGGAAACCGGCGCGGTGATGCGTGTAAATTCAATATTCAGCTTTGCCGAGGCGATTTGCGCCTGGTCGGCTTTGACCGCCCCGCGATACTGCCCCACCGTGGCGGCCTGCGTATCCAAATCCTGGCGGGCTAAAGAGTCCTGTGCATAGAGTTTGCGGTAGCGCGCCAGCGTCAGCTCCGCGCTTTGCAGCAGCGCCTGGTTCTGGCTGAGATCGCCCTGGTACTGCGCCAGCGTGGCCTCATAGCTGCGCGGATCGATCTGCGCCAGCAGCTGGCCGGCTTCGACCTGCTGCCCTTCCGTAAAGTAAACCTTCATCAGCTGCCCGTCCACGCGGCTGGTAACAGTAACGGTAGCATTAGGGATCACCGTGCCGAGCGCGGTCAGGTAAACCGGTACGTCGGCGGTGGTAACCAGCCCGGCGTGAACCGCTACCGGGCCGGCCATCATCATGCCGGGGCCGCCCGGCCTGCCCGCGCCGCTGCCGTGCGGCCAGAAACGCCAGACCAGCAAAATGGCCAGAATAATAAGAGCGGCAAGGATAAGTTTGCGACGGAAGGGTTTTGCTGTTGTAGAGGTCATGAGGCTCAGTCGGATCAAATAAAACAAAGAAGCGGCAGCATCTCGTCACCGCCAGAAAAAAGCAGGTCATCTGACCCGGCGGTATTATGATTGAGCAGGCTGATTAAATTCCATGCTCAGAACGTAAGGTTTCCGTTAAGGGTGGTTTACAAGTCTCAGCCGTCGAATTCAGACCGCCGCGTTATTGCCATCTGCCGTCAGGGCGTAGGCATTTTAAGCACGGGCGAAAAAAAAGCTGGCAGCAAGGCCAGCTTGAGGTTGTTGACAAACTCATATTCTGTCATCAAATTGCGTTCGGGCCGGTGAAAAGCAGCAGAGGCAGATCGGAACACGGACACGCCGTAGATACGTCCCTGTAGGCTCGTTTGGCGCGTCCATGCGCCAAAACGGTCCGCTTATCCGCTCAGCCTCTGCCGCCGTGAAACAGCTGGGTCGCTGTAAAAAACACCAGACTGCATCCGCTATTTAAGTTTGCCTGCAGTCTGAAGCTGGCAGCAAGGCCAGCTTTTATCAGTGTCGCGCCGCGATTAAAAGGCGATATCCACGCCGCCGCGGAAGACCGACTCGTCGCCTTTCTCCGCCACGTGCTTGTCCACTCGCAGGAACAGGCGCGCATCTTTCGCTTTGCCTACGTCCAGCCGCATCCCGTACCACTGAGAATCCCTGTCCAGCGTCATGCCCGGAATGGCGAAGCTGTCGCCTTCAGAACCGGTGCCTGTCCAGCGGGCGTTCACATCCAGCGACGGATTGGTAAAGGCGTGCTGGTGCTCGCCGTAGACGGAAAGCAGCGACCACCATTGATCGACCTCAAGCAGAGGCGCGCTCAGGTTAAGGCCGGTGAGGCCAACGGTGCGGCTGTAACGGGCACTGTCGCCTTGCAGTCCCAGCGCGCCGGCCTCATCGTTAAAGCCGCCGGTATAGAGCTGGCTCAGCTTCATGCCGACATAAGGTTGCAGCGTCAGCCTGTCGTCCAGCGACCAGCGGTAGCCGGTTTTGACCAGCGCCTGCCAGCTGTCGTTGCGCGTTTCTGATGAAGATGAACGCACGCCGTTCAGCAGCAGCACGCGATCGAGATCGGTCTCGCCATGCTGATAGCTCAGGTTGCCCTGCCAGAACCATTCCGGCGTTACGGCATACTGTCCATAAAGCATAACGCCCTGCAAACTGTTGGTGCTGTTGCCGCCGCTGCCTTCGTAGCTGGCCCGGATTTCGCTATCGGTGACGGCCGCGCCTACCCGCAGTCCCGGCACGTCGAAACTGCTGTCCACGCCAATCGCAGTAGTGTTGGTGCGGTAGTGGCTGCCCAGATAACCATCCTGCTGCAAATCGCCGTGCAGCGTGCCCGTTTCCGCCCACATGCCGTAAGGCTTTTGCCGCGCCGGATCGAGGCGGTTATTCAGCAGCTGGTTCTGGTAATCCAGGCTGTTGAAGAGAATAGCATTGCCGCTGGCGTGTGCCTGGCCGGAAAGCGAATCCAGCACCGCTTCAGCCGCCGCGCCGCTGCCGATACGCTGGAAAGCCGCCGCATCCTGCAACAGTTCGGTTTGCTGCGCGGAAAGGCCCGACTGCGTCGACAGCCTGTCGGCCGCCTGCAACGCCCGCTCGACGTTGGCGGCGCTTTGCAGCGTTGCTTTGCCGGTCAGTCCCGCCGCCTGGGCCGCCTGAACGGTATTCACTCGCTGAAAATGTCCGGTAACGCTGTTGGCGCTGTAGGCCACCGTGCCTTTCAGGAAGACGCCGGTATCCACGCTGGTGAACTGTCCGCTGATGCCCTGTCCGCTTTCCAGCAGCGATTCGTTGGTCTGCACAATATAGGTATCGGAAGGCAAGGTAACCTGAAGCGCGCCGTTGAGCGTCGCCGGGCCTGCAACCGTCAGCGGCTGAGAGAGCGTTATCCGCAGCGTGCCGTCGGCGCTCTGCTGATAGCTGCCGACCACGCGCAGCCCGCCAGCGGCGGTGGTTACCACCGTGCCCTGGTTGCTCAGATTACCGTTGATCCGGCCCGAGCCTGCCAGCAGCCCGCTGCCCGTTACGCGCACGTCGCTGGCGACGCTGCCGTCGATAAACAGACTGTTGCTTTCCACCCGTGTTGCGCCGGTGTAGGTGTTATTGCCGCTCAGCGTCAGGCTGCCGCCCGCGTTGCTGGCGCCGCTGACAATCAGGCCGCCGCTGCCGCTGATATCGTTGGCAAACACGTAGCTGCCGTAGGTCAGCGCGGCGGTAAAGTCATCGCCATAAAACATGCCCGGGCCTCGTAACGCCTTATCGACATTCACATTTCCCCAGCCGAAGGTGTTGTTATAGGGCCGCCCGTTGGCGGTGTCCTGGCTGACGCCCGCCACGGCATCGCTGTGGTAATCCGCCGTCGTCAGCAAAGTTTGCTGAAGGTTGTAGCCGGTCATCCACGGAAACTGCGCCGACACACGGGATGCCGCGCCGGTCACGCGAGGTGCGGCGAAAGAAGTGCCGTATTTGCGACCCAGCGTGCCGTTGTCCTGCAGGTAATCCGCATAGCCGGGCGCGGCCAGACACCAGGCGGCGACATCGCCACAGGCGTCAAACACAAACAGCTCCGGCGGACGGCTGCCCTGCGCCACGGTATAGCCAGGCACATAGCCGGTCACGGCGATCAGCCCTTTTTGCAGGCTGGGGTCATTGTAGATTAAAGGGATCTGCGCGTTCGGCGAAGGCGTGGACGTCCCGTTGTTGCCGGTCACCACTACGCCCAACGCGTTAGCGCTGACGATGCTGCTCAGGCTGTCACGCAGCAGATCGTAACGCCCGCTGGTTCTGGCGCTTTGCTGCTGTGCCGTAGTAGCCAGCCTCTCGCTGGAAGCATAAGACATGTTAATTATTTTTACGCCGTTATTGAGCAGCCCGCTGATAGCCTTTTGCGTATCCTGGTAATAAAAAAGGTTATTACTGGAAGCCTGCGCTATCCATAAATCGCTGTCCGGCGCCACGCCGCCGGCAAACGCCCCGCTGGCCAGGCCGGCCGCCGTCAGCGCCACCAACGTGCCGTGCCCTGCCTGACCGTTATTATCGTTCAGGGTCTGGCTGCCGCCGGAAAGATAAGAGGCGAAATGGACGTTGTCATAGTTGATGTCAGAACGACCGGCCGCCAGGCCCGAATCGACAATACCGACTTTAACCTTGCCGTAGGTAACGACTGGCGAAACCGGCATCGGCTCTGGGGTTGGCGCCGAATCGGTAGTCGGCGTCGTCTCGGCTACGGGTTCGGTTGTCGGCGTTGGCGTCGGCGTCGGCGTTGGCGCGGGATTGTTTACAGGCGCCGGCGCCATGTTCAGCGTTTCGCCGCCGCCACCGCCGCCACCACCACCACCACCACCACATCCGACAAGTAATAACGTACTGATTAAAACGGCCAGCACCGATAGCTGAGAAGGTGCCGGAAAGTCAGGAGTCGATCTGATAATGTGCACGAATGTCCTCTTGGATCGTATGAAAGTAGAGCCATCCATGCTTTGATATAAACAGTTTAGATCTTATCTGGAGATATAACAGATATTGATATTTTAATAGATCACACAATTTCCAATTGTCAGAATAGCTGATGTTTAACAGAGGTATTTGTGCGTTAAAGCCGGAGCGGATGACGGGAGGCTAAGATAAAAAAAGCCCACGCGCTGGCGTGGGCTTCTTGTTGACGGCGGCCTCAGATATTGGACAGTATCAGGTGCCGCTGTGCGTGGAGTAGAGCGCGTCCGGTGCCACGTTCATATGCTTGAGCACGGGGCCGATAATATTGCCGAAGACCGGCGCGGCGACCGAGCCGCCAAAGTGATCCCCTGCCGTCGGGTGGTTGATCATAATCACCAGCGCGACCTGAGGATTACTGGCTGGCGCTACGCCCGCGGTATAGTTGATATAGCCGCCGTCATATTTACCGCTCGCGCCCATTTTTTCGGCCGTTCCCGTTTTAATTGCCAGTCGATAGCCCGGTACCGCCGCGCGCACGCCGCTGCCGCCGGGCAGCGCGTCGCTTTCCATCATATGGACCACCGAGCGCACGATATCTTCGTCTGCTACCCGCGTGCCGATCACGGGCGGCGTCACTTTGGTAATCGAAAGCGGACGATAAACGCCGAAAGATCCCAGCGTGGCGTATTCACGCGCTATTTGCAGCGGCGTGACGCGCAGACCATAGCCAAAGGAGAAAGTGGCCCGTTCGATATCGGCCCAGCGTTCACGGTGCAGCGGGAAGTAGCCTACGCTTTCGCCGGTCAGCCCCAGGCCGGTGGGTTTCCCCAGGCCAAAAGAGTGGAAGGTGTTGACCAGCACTTCAGCGGGCATCGCCAGCGCAATATGCGATACGCCGATATCGCTCGATTTTTGCAGGATGCCGGTCATGGTCAGTCGCGGCCAGTGGCCCACGTCGCGGATCAGGTGGCCGTTAACGCGATAAGGCGTGGTATCCAGCACGGAATCCGGGCGCACCAGCTTGCGCGCCAGCCCTTCCATCACCACCAGCGGTTTTACCGTTGAGCCGGGTTCATAGCTGTCGTTAATGGCCGCATTACGCATCTGGTCAGGCGAAACGTTGCTGAAATTATTGGGATTATAGGAAGGATAAGACGCCATCCCCAGAATTTCGCCGGTATCGACTTTAACCAGCACCGCCGCGCCGGAATCGGCTTTATTCAGAAGTACGCCATCGCGCAGCTTAGTGTACAGGGTGTACTGATCGAATTTATCAATGCTGAGCTGCACCGTCGGCGGCTGGCGAGGCGGCTCATAGTTAATCATGGCGATAATATTGCCGTGGGCATCCTGACGATATTTCTCTACGCCTGCCGTGCCCTGCAACACCTTATCAAAACCTTTTTCCAGCCCGTTCAGGCCGCTATTGTCCGCGCCGACAATGCCAAGCAGCGGCGCAGTCGCCTCGCTCATCGGATAGAAGCGGCTGTCGTCATAGACGGTGGAAATGCCGGAAAGATGCAGTTTAGCGATATCTTTAGCGATACCCAGCTCGATTTTATGGCCCAGGTAAAGAAAGCGACGGTTGGGATTGGCTTTGATCTGCCGGGCGATCTCTTCAGGTCGCTGATCCAAAGCGTTAGCCAGATATTCCCATTTCGCGCTGGTAAAATCGGGATTGGCTTCCAGCACGCGCTGCGGATCGGCAATAATATCGCGCGAGGGCACGCTCAGCGCCAGCGCTTCGCCGTTACGATCCAACAGCGTGCCGCGATTAGTCGGAATAGTGACCGTGCGCAGCGAGCGCTCGTCCGCCTGTTTTTCCAGCATAGGATGATTAATCAGCTGCAAATCCCCTACCCAGAGCAACAGCAGCAGCATGGAAACGAACACGCCAAGACAAATCAGGCGAAAGCGAACGGGATGAAACGGCTCCTGGTCTTTAGCCAGTGATTTCTTTAAGCGGGGCATGGCTCTTCTGTCGGCGAATAGCGGATAACTGACCGGGAGTTATACAAAAAATGCAGGGGTGATAACAGGAAAACTGTGTTTCATATCGTGATTATTGCCGTGCGGTTTAGCAAAAGCGTCAGATAAAAAAAACCTGCGCATCTGCGCAGGTCGGTGAAACAAAGTTATTTTGATGTTCACCCATCAATACCTCTGGGACATAAACTGTAGCAACCGGGCCAGCCTGCTCGCCAGCCCACATTCGCAACAGTTACCCGCAAAATGTAACCAGCCATGTGATTTCTATGTGTTTTTGCAACGTTAGTGGGTTGCTGAAAGCTACATCCCGCCTTAGCGGGATGACTGCCGGACTCAGGAAGGAAAGAGAATTTTCAGGATAGCTGGCAGAGTGGGTATGATCTGGGCAAAAATCACGGCGCTGACGCACCAAAAAATAATTGCGTTTTTTGCATCGCTAATTGCCACGTTCAACTTGCGAACCTCTTCTAAAGGGGTGCTGTTATCCCCTTTCAGTTCGTCTCTGAAAACGCCGGGATCCTGCTTTGTCATATAGTTCGACTTGATGACGGCAATATCAATCCGAATGCCCGCTACGTCTTCTTCCAGCTTCCTTACAAGATTTCGCATATTTCCCCCTCTGCCGCCGCTTTTTTCCCAATAGCCGGGAAACGGCACCGCATCCCTTTCAGTTCCATACATAATTTATCCCTCCCTGATAGCTATATCATGGCTATTTTTTAGCCAGACGGCGGGCAACCGGATGATAATCCCTTGAAAGCTTTCAAAACTGCCATCCACTCCAGGACAGCAGAAACGATCTTTACGGTTTTTATCTGTATTGCCCGGTCTGTCAGCAGGCTAATTTTTAATCTTTTTCACTCCATTATCAACAATTATTGGCACTATCAGAGTGGTGCCCGTTTTGTTGCTGGCATCAGACTTCCGTCGCCTTGCAGATTTCTACCAGGCAGCTCATGGCGTTTGGCCCCTGCGTCAGCGACGAGGTGCCGATATCCAGCGTCAGCACGTTGGGATTGCCCGCCTGGTCATACGGCAGCCAGGCTTTGCCAAAACCCGGGTCGAACCAGGCGCCGGTGGCGATCAGCACCACGCTGCGGCTGACGCCGTCCGTAAGCCTGACGCCAGCCAGCATCCGCCCGCGATCGTTGCTGACCTCAATGGTGTCGCCATCGGCAATCCCGCGCGTTTCGGCATCTTCCGGATGCATCCACAGCGTTTCCCTTCCGGCCGTTTTGTTAGCCTGCACCGTCGGCGTCGCATCCATCTGGCTGTGCAGTCGATCGCCAGGCTGCATGGAGATCATATGCAGCGGGAAGCGCTGGCGGATTTCCGCTCCCAGCCACTCCTGCGGCGGCTGCCATTCCGGATGCGGCGCAAAATCCACCAGGCCAAAGCCCGCAATGGTTTCGCTGAACAGCTCAATTTTGCCGCTGGCGGTCTGGATCGGGTTTTGCTGCGGATCCCGGCGAAAATCCTCCATAAAAATAAACGGCTTGTCGCCTTCTGGCACCTCCACGTAGCCCCGTTCCCAGAAAGTCTGGAAATCCGGCCAGTCGACGCCCCGACGCTGGTGCGCCACCCCGCACTGCTGGTAAAGGTGCTCAATCCACTGCGCTTCGTTCCGGTTTTCGGTAAAAGCGTCGCGATAGCCCAGGCGCTCCGCCAGATCGGCAAAAATATCAAAGTCGTTACGCGCCTGATGCTGCGGTTCGATCGCCTGATGCATAGCCAGCACAAAGCGGTCGCGGGACGAGCCGCCGATATCGTTGCGCTCCAGCGAGGTGGTCACCGGCAGCACGATATCCGCCATCTGCGCCGCAGGCGTCCAGACGATATCCTGCACGATAACCGTTTCCGGCTTCTGCCAGCCCTCGACCAGCCGGTTAAGCTGCTGATGATGATGAAACGGATTGCCGCCCGCCCAGTGGATCAGCTGAATATCGGGATAAGTATGGGTTTGGCCCTGGAAAGCGTATGGCTCGCCCGGATGCAGCAGCATATCGCTGATGCGCGCTACCGGGATCGCCTGGTCGGCAATGGGATTGACGCCGGTTGACATCATCGGTGCCGGCCCGTCAATGCGCGGGTTGCCCACGCTGTTCATGGAACCATGTCCAAAAGAGAACCCGGCGCCCGGCAGGCCCGGCTGGCCCAGCATCGACGAGAGCGCGATCATCATCCAGTAAGGCTGTTCGCCGCGATGGGCACGCTGCACGGAATAAGAACTGGTCATAAAACTGCGTTTGCCGATCAGCTGTCTGGCCAACAGTTCAATGCGCGCGGCCGGAATACCGGTGATCTCGCTGGCCCAGCGCGGGGTTTTCGCCACCCCGTCGCTGTCGCCCAGCAGATAGCCACGCAGCTGCGGATAGCCAACGCAGTGCGAAGCCAGAAAAGTGCGATCCGCCGCGCCCAGCCGCTCCACTTCGTACCCCAGCGCCAGCATCAGCGCCACGTCGGTATTAGGTCGGATCGGGATCCATTCGGCGTTAACAAATTCCGGGCAGTCATCCCGCATCGGGCTGATGTTGATCACCGGCGTGCCTTTGGCCGCCAGTTCAAGCAGCGCCGGTTTCAGGCTGTGCTGCCCTGCGCCGCCGGAGGCAACCTGGCCATTTTTCAGCGCCAGCCCGCCAAAGGCGACAAAAATTTCGCAATGTTCTACCACGCTCGGCCAGTCGGTAACGCGACCGGTCAACGGCATATAGGTGCCGATGATATAGGGCAGGAAAAACTGCGCGGCACCCCAGCTGTAGTTGCCCAGCTGATCGACGCCGCCGCCGCCGGTAAAGTAGAAGCGGCGGATCAGCGTGCGGGCATGGTTAACGCGCCCCGCCGAAGACCAGCCGTAAGAACCGTTAAAAATACCGGCGGCGCCGTAGCGATCGCGCACCCGACGGTTTTCTTCCGCCACTAAATCCAGCGCTGTTTCCCAGTCCACCGCCACAAAATCTTCCCGGCCCCGCAGCGTACGGTCGCTTTTCTCGCGCGATTTAAGCCAGGAGCGGCGCACCATCGGCTGACGAATGCGCCGGTCGGAATAGACCAGCTCGGGAATAGTGTTAAGCATTGGCGACGGGTCGCGATCGGCGAAAAAGGGTTCGCAGCGCTGCAGTTTGCCGTTTTCGACAACGGCGGTAAAGGCGCCCCAGTGGGCAAGATGCGGCACTTTTTTTAGAGTCATGGCAGGCAGTCCGGCTGGTGTTCGTGTCAGCCTACAGGCTACCATTTTTCCGGTGCGTTTCAGCAAACTTCTGTGCGGCCGATATGCGGTGGTAAAAGCCCGCTGACCCGGTGCCTGATGCGCTAAAAGCACATTACTGAAGCTGCTCTTTGCATATTTGCAGTGCCTGGACCTGCCGTGCTTTTACACCGAAAGCGGCAAAGCGTTAAGGGAAAGACGGCCCGGTAAAAGGATCCGCCGATAATACCTCGCCTTTTTCATCGGCTTTGCGACATTCGCAGCATTCTGTCTGCTTGAAGTAGCTGGCAATTTCCGCAACACTGGAGCCATGTAAACGTTTACCCTGGAAGGCTTTGTCACTATGGCTACCATTAAGGATGTCGCCAGGCTGGCGGGTGTGTCCGTCGCTACGGTCTCTCGCGTAATTAATAATTCGCCTAAAGCCAGCGACGCTTCTCGCCAGGCCGTTAACAGCGCAATGGAAGAGCTGCAGTATCATCCCAACGCTAACGCTCGCGCGCTGGCGCAGCAGTCAACGGAAACCATGGGGCTGGTCGTCGGCGACGTTTCCGATCCCTTTTTCGGCGCGCTGGTCAAGGCGGTCGAGCAGGTCGCCTACGGCACCGGCAACTTTTTGCTGATTGGCAACGGTTATCACAATGAGCAAAAAGAGCGCCAGGCGATTGAACAGCTGATCCGGCACCGCTGCGGCGCGCTGGTGGTGCATACAAAAAAAATCCCGGACGCCGACCTGATCCCTCTGATGAAGCAGATCCCCGGCATGGTATTGATTAACCGTGCGCTGCCGGGTTTTGAAAAGCGCTGCATTGCGCTGGACGATCGCTACGGCTCGTGGCTGGCAACGCGCCATCTAATCCAACAGGGCCATCAGAACATCGCTTTTATCTGCTCAAACCACCCTATTTCCGATGCGGACGAGCGGCTGCAGGGCTATTACGACGCGCTGAAGGAGCACAATCTGCCGGGCAGCGATCGCCTGGTCGCGTTTGGCGAACCGGATGAGATCGGCGGCGAACAGGCGATGACGGAGCTGCTGGGGCGCGGCAAAGCCTTTAGCGCCGTAGCCTGCTATAACGATTCAATGGCGGCGGGCGCGCTGGCGGTACTCAGCGATAACGGCGTGCGGGTGCCGGAAGAGATGTCGCTGATTGGTTTTGATGATGTGCTGGTATCGCGCTATGTCCGCCCGAGGCTGACCACGGTGCGCTACCCTATCGTCACCATGGCGCAGCAGGCAGCGGAGCTGGCGTTAGCGCTGGCTAATAACCAGCCGCTGCCGGAGGTGACCAATCTGTTCAGTCCGACGCTGGTGCGCCGCCATTCGGTCGGCTCGCCGGACTGATGCTTACGTCTCCAGCGCCAGCAGCTCCTGAACGGTCTGCGCGCGGCGGATCTGGCGCGGCTGGCCGTTTTCAAACAGCACTTCCGGCAGCAGCGGGCGGCTGTTGTAGTTAGAGGACATCGACGCGCCGTAAGCGCCGGTATCATGAAATATCAGATAGTCGCCCGGCCTGACGTGCGGCAGCGCGCGGGTTTCGACTTTGCCGCCTTCCTGCTGGGTGAAAACGTCGCCGGATTCGCACAGCGGCCCCGCCACCACGGTGTCAATCGTCCGGCTCTCTTGCAGATCGCGTCCATCACCGGCAATGGCGGAGATATGATGATAGCTGCCATACATCGCCGGACGCATCAGATCGTTAAAACCGGCGTCCACCAGCACGAAGTGGCGGCTGCCCATCTGTTTAACGGCGCGCACTTCAGACACCAGCACGCCAGATTCCGCCACCAGAAAGCGTCCCGGTTCAATTTCCAGCTTCACCGCATGGCCTAAATGCTGCGCCACTCGCTGGCGCGCCGCATCCCACAGCCCAAAGTAGTGAGCGGTATCGATCGCTTCTTCGCCAAAACGGTAAGGAATGGAAAGCCCGCCGCCGGCTGAGATCGCCTCCACATCCTGTCCGAAGTCGATAACCAGCCTGACCATCGCGTCGCAAACCTGCTCCAGATGACCATAATCCACGCCCGATCCAATATGCATATGGATGCCGACCAGCTGCAGCCGATGCTGCCGGATAGCGGCCAGCGCCAGCTGAAGATCGCCGTGCCAGATCCCGTGCTTGCTGTTTTCACCGCCGGTATTGGTTTTCTGGCTGTGGCCGTGACCAAACCCCGGATTAACGCGCAGCCAAACCTTATGGCCCGGCGACACTTCGCCCAGCTGATGCAGCATATCAACTGAACCGGCATTCACCGGGATCGCAAGCTCTGCCAGACGGGCAAGCGTAGGCGCATCCAGCAGATCGGCCGTAAAGACGATCTCTTCCCCGCCGGGCTGAAAGCCTGCCGCCAGCGCACGCTCCACTTCTCCCAGCGAAACCGAATCAACGCGAACGCCCGCTGCGCGCATCAGCTTAAGGATATGAACGTTAGAGCAGGCTTTTTGCGCAAAACGCACCACGTCAAACTGTTGCAGCTGCGCGATACGGTCGGCAATGACATCGGCATCATAAGCCCAGACGGGGCCGCCATACTGGCGCGCCAGCTGGAGCAAATTGTCACGGTTCAGAGCGGTTTCAGTGGTGTTCAGCGGGCGTGGCATCGGGCTTTCTCCTGTCAGTAATAGCGTTATTACGCCATAGCGACAGCGGGATGAAAAATATCTGTTTTAGCGAAGTCTATTCATTCATGATATGAATTAGTCTTTTTGCGGGGGTTTTTATGGCTGGCATCACGCTGCGGCATATCGAAATTTTTCATGCGGTTGTTACCACCGGCAATCTGACCGAAGCGGCGGTCATGCTGCATACCTCGCAGCCCACGGTCAGCCGCGAACTGGCCAGGCTGGAAAAGCTGACCGGCCTGAAGCTGTTCGATCGCATCCGGGGCCGTCTGCACCCTACCGTTCAGGGACTGAAGCTGTTTGAGGAAGTGCAGCGGTCCTGGTACGGTCTGGACAGGATTATCAACGCGGCCGAAAGCCTGCGCCAGTTTCGCCAGGGCGAGCTGTCTGTGGCCTGTCTGCCCGTGTTTTCCCAGTCGCTGCTTCCCCTGCTCTGCCAGCCCTTTTTGCAGCGTTATCCCGACGTCAGTTTGAATATCATTCCGCAGGAGTCGCCGCTGCTGGAAGAGTGGCTGTCGGCGCAGCGTTACGATTTAGGCTTAACGGAAACCGGCCAGACGCCGGCCGGCACGGAACGCAGCGTAATCTTTACCGGTAATGAGGTTTGCGTGCTGCCGCAGGACGACGCGCTGGCGGAAAAAAGCTGCCTGACGCCGCAGGATTTCGCCGGGAGAAACTTTATCAGCCTGTCGCAAACGGACAGCTATCGTCAGTTACTGGATCAGCTATTCAGCGAGCAGGGCGTTCAGCGCAGAATGGTGATGGAGACGCACAGCGCGGCCTCGGTTTGTGCGATGGTAAGAGCGGGCGTGGGCGTTTCGATAGTCAATCCGCTCACGGCGCTGGACTATGCGGGCAACGGCGTGGCGATCCGCCGCTTCAGCATTGCGGTGCCTTTTACCGTCAGCCTGATCCGGCCGCAGCACCGCCCCGGCTCGGCGCTGGTTGACGCGTTCAGTCTGCATCTGCGCGAGCATAGCAGCCTGTTCAACCAGCGCCTCGCGGCATTACTGGCTTAAGCGCGCGCCGCCTGCTGCTGGCCGCGCGGGCGGCGGAAGGTCAGCAGGCAAATGAGCAGGCCCATAACGGCCAGTACGGCCGCTGCGACCGGCACGGAAGTCAGCCCGTAACCGCCGTCAATCACTGCACCGCCCGCCCATGCGCCAAACGCGTTGCCGACGTTAAACGCAGAGATATTCAGCGTAGACACAAGGTTCGGCGCCTCTTTGCCGTGGCGAACCACGTTGATTTGCAGTCCCGGCACGGTAGAGAACGTTGCCATCGCCCATAAAAACAGGGTGATTTCCGCCAGCCACAGCGCATGGCTGGTCCAGCTAAAGGCGAGCGAAAACAGCGCGATCAGCGAGAAGCTGAGGATCAGGCTAAAAGAGACTTTCCAGTCGGCCAGCCTGCCGCCCAGGATATTGCCGACGGTCAGGCCGCCGCCGATTAAAAACAGCGTCCAGCTGACGCCTTTGTTGCTGATGCCGGTAACCTGGAGCAGCAGTGGCGCAATATAGCTGAACAGCGCAAACATGGCGGCGGCGAAAAACACCGTCATCAGCAGCGACAGCCACAGCTTGCCGTTAGCCAGCGCGCTGACCTCGCTGGCCAGATGTACCGGCTTTTCGTTGCGGTTGGTGGGCAGGCTGACGATCAGCGCAATAAAGGCCAGAACGCCAATCACCGCCACGCCCCAGAAGGTGGCGCGCCAGCCAAACAGCTGGCCGAACCAGGTACCCAACGGCACGCCCAGCACGTTAGCCAGCGTTAAGCCGGTAAACATCAGCGCCACGGCGGAAGCCTGCTTGTCGGGCGCGACCAGGCTGGCGGCTACCACGGCGCCAATGCCGAAAAATGCGCCGTGACAAAGCGCGGTGATCACCCGAGCCATCATCAACAGGTTGTAGCTGTAAGCCAGCGCGCAAAGCACGTTGCCGACTATAAAGATCGACATCAGCAAGATCAGCGTCTTTTTACGCGGCAGCTTAGCCGTGAGCAGCGCCATAATCGGTGCGCCGATCGCCACGCCCAGCGCATAGCCGCTGATTAACCAGCCCGCCGAAGGGATCGTTACGCCGAGATCGCCTGCCACTTCCGGCAGCAGGCCCATAATAACGAATTCCGTGGTGCCTATAGCAAAAGCGCTCAGCGCCAGCGCCAGTAAAGAAACGGGCATCTCATCTTCTCCAGAAAAAATTATCTTTCCGCCGACAGCGGTCGACAGGCAAAAAAAGGGCGGGGAAAGTATTACATAATGTGAATTTTGATCTGCATCACATCAGAGATTAAAGCACAGCTCATCAGGGACTTATACCCCTTCTCAGGCAACAATCTCTTGCCTGAAAGGCAATAATCACCGCCGACTGACCGTCAGATCCACCGATTTTAGCCTTTCCGGCGCGTTTTCGGGCCTCGCGGTTTGTCTATACTTGAGGAAAATACGCCGCTACTTTAGTAAATAATGGTCGTGTTTTGCGCGCATTGAGACGGTACTCATTACGGAAAATTATCAATTATCTGATAATCATTTGACGCGGAGTGAGGTTAAATAGGTAAAGTTTTCCGAGTGTTGGCCGATACCTCGATGATGGATGCAACGGGCGTTTATTGAGCTGTGCTTGATCGATTCATTACCGAGGAGCAAAGATGCGACTGGCTATTTGCCTGCTGACGCTGAGTATCACCGGGTGCTCAGTAGGAAAATATGAGTACAGCAGCGAAGCAGAGAAGCGTGTGGATATGACCGTTACCGGCATTCCGACCATTCTGGGCGTGGGCACGCTGGGCACCACTATTCCGCTGACCGCCGATTACAGCCTGACGGCGGCGCACGTGGCGAAATATTCGCTTTATCGCGTTAAGTCGCGCCATCCTGAATGCGACCTGGCGGTGGTTTACCATAAAAACGGCAACGTTCCCGCGCCGCGCTTCCGTAACGGCTTTATGGGCGACAAAATCAATCTGTATGGCTACAGCTTTATCTCTGCCATGCCGGTGGCCTCAACCGGCACCAATCTGGTGAATACCGGCCTGAAGAACGACTGGAACAAGCTGAGCTGCGTCGTGGTGGCTTCCGACGCGGGCGTGGTGCAGGGCATGTCCGGCGGCGCGGTCTATAACGCGTCCGATGACTCCGTGGCAGGCGTTATCGTTGGCTATTCCAACCGCATTAACGATATTAAAACCGGTAAAACGCTGTATAAAAACGTCTCGCTGTACGTGCCCTACGCGCGCTTTAAGGATTGGCTGGACGAGGCGATAAAATCGTAACGGCATGGCGGCTTACTCCGCTGGCGCAGGAGCTTATCGCTATTTCGACATGAAGGGCGATGGTGGTCAAAGAGCGGCACCGGACGCGCTGGCGGCTCCAGTAACAAACCGGTTTTGCGCAGGTAAACATTACGTACTTTATTCCAGCGCAGGCTTTAGCCCAGAGAAGAGCAAAATCCGTCATTTTGATGGGGACTTCCCGGAACCGTTCAGGCCATCGCCAGCTCCCGCCTGAAATCAGCCATAAAAAAGGGGCGACAAGTCGCCCCTTAATTCCACAGCCGTTGCTTATTTTCCTGACGGACGCAGCGCCGGGAACAGGATCACGTCGCGAATGGTGTGGCTGTTGGTAAACAGCATCACCATACGGTCGATACCAATGCCCAGGCCTGCGGTTGGCGGCAGGCCGTGCTCCAGCGCCGTTACGTAGTCTTCGTCGTAGAACATCGCTTCGTCGTCGCCCGCATCCTTGGCGTTAACCTGCTGCAGGAAGCGTTCAGCCTGATCCTGCGCGTCGTTCAGCTCGGAGAAGCCGTTACCGATTTCACGGCCGCCGATAAAGAACTCGAAGCGGTCGGTAATTTCCGGGTTAACGTCGTTGCGGCGAGCCAGCGGCGACACTTCGGCCGGATATTCGGTGATAAAGGTCGGCTGGATCAGATGGCTTTCCGCCGTCTCTTCGAAGATTTCCGTTACCACGCGGCCCAGACCCCAGCTCTTCTCAACCTTGATGCCCAGCGACTGCGCGATAGCGCAGGCTTTGTCAAAATCATCCAGGTCGGCCAGATCGGTTTCCGGACGGTATTTCTGAATGGCTTCTTTCATCGTCAGTTTGTCGAACGGCTTGCCGAAGTCGAACTCCTGATCGCCGTAAGGCACTACCGTGGTGCCCAGCACGTCCTGCGCCAGCGTACGGAACAGGCTTTCGGTCAGTTCGATCAGATCCTTGTAGTCCGCATAGGCCATATAGAGTTCCATCATGGTGAACTCTGGGTTATGGCGCGGCGAGATCCCTTCGTTACGGAAGTTACGGTTGATCTCGAAGACGCGATCGAAGCCGCCGACCACCAGGCGCTTCAGGTAAAGCTCGGGCGCGATGCGCAGATACATGTCAATATCCAGCGCGTTATGATGGGTGATAAACGGACGGGCAGACGCGCCGCCGGGGATCACCTGCATCATTGGCGTTTCCACTTCCATAAAGTCGCGGCCGACCATAAAGCTGCGGATGCCCGCCATGATCTGCGAACGAATTTTAAAGGTTTTGCGCGAGTCGTCGTTGGAGATCAGATCCAGATAGCGCTGGCGATAGCGGGTTTCCTGATCGGCCAGGCCGTGGAACTTATCCGGCAGCGGACGCAGCGCTTTGGTCAGCAGACGCAGTTCACTACAGTGGATAGAGAGCTCGCCGGTTTTGGTTTTAAACAGCTTGCCGCGAGCGCCGACGATATCGCCGAGATCCCACTTTTTAAACTGTTCGTTGTAAATGCCTTCCGCCAGATCGTCGCGAGAAACATACAGCTGGATGCGGCCACCTACGTCCTGCAGCGTAACAAAGGATGCCTTGCCCATAATACGGCGCGTCATCATTCGTCCCGCCACGCTGACTTCTACGCCCAGCGCTTCCAGCTCTTCATTCTCTTTCGCGTCATATTCTGCGTGCAGCTTGTCGGAAAGGCTGTCGCGACGGAAATCGTTGGGAAATGCCACGCCGTTCTCACGCAGCGCGCTCAGCTTTTCGCGACGCGCTTTCAGTTCATTATTCAGCTCAAGTGCGGCGTCGGCGCCCTGCGGTTGTTGTTCTGACATGTCAGTTCCTTATAGCCCTGCTTTCAAACTTGCTTCAATAAATCGGTCCAGATCGCCGTCCAGCACCGCCTGAGTATTACGGGTTTCCACGCCGGTGCGCAGATCCTTGATGCGTGAATCGTCCAGCACGTAGGAGCGGATCTGGCTGCCCCAGCCGATATCGGATTTGTTATCTTCCAGCGACTGTTTCTCAGCGTTTTTCTTCTGCATTTCCAGCTCGTACAGCTTCGCCTTCATCTGCTTCATCGCCTGGTCTTTGTTCTTATGCTGAGAACGGTCGTTCTGGCACTGGGTCACCGTACCGGTTGGAATATGGGTGATACGCACCGCCGATTCCGTACGGTTAACGTGCTGACCACCGGCGCCGGAAGCGCGGTAAACGTCAATACGCAGGTCGGCCGGGTTGATCTCGATATCGATATCGTCATCCACTTCCGGGTAGACAAACGCGGAGCTGAAAGAGGTATGACGACGACCGCCGGAGTCGAACGGGCTTTTACGCACCAGACGATGCACGCCGGTTTCGGTACGCAGCCAGCCGAAAGCGTAATCGCCGCTGATGCGCAGCGTGGCGGATTTAGTACCGGCTACTTCGCCTTCGGACTCTTCGATCACTTCCGTTTTAAAGCCTTTCGCTTCGGCCCAGCGCAGGTACATACGCACCAGCATACTGGCCCAGTCCTGCGCTTCCGTACCGCCGGAGCCGGCCTGAATATCGATATAGCAGTCCGCGCCGTCGTATTCGCCGGAGAACATGCGGCGGAACTCCAGATCGGCGAGCTTTTTATCCAGCCCGTCCAGCTCGGCAACCGCTTCGTTGAAGGTTTCTTCGTCGTCCGCTTCTACCGCCAGCTCCAGCAGGCCGGCAACATCTTCCAGCCCCTGGCTCAGCTGATCCAGCGTTTCTACTACCGCTTCCAGCGCGGAACGCTCTTTGCCCAGCGCCTGCGCGCGTTCAGGCTCGTTCCAGACGTCCGGCTGTTCCAGCTCGGCGTTAACTTCTTCTAAGCGCTCTTTCTTGGCATCGTAGTCAAAGATACCCCCTGAGAACGCTGCTGCGCTCAGTGAGATCCTGAATTCGGTTCTTTACCGGATTAATTTCAAACATGATTTAGATCTTCAAAAGTCTGCAATGTAACTACGCAGTTTAAACGAATTTGCGGGGAGTTTGTAGCGTTAGCGCGGCAGCAGTTTACCGCAGCCAATCCCTTAGTCGGAAGGCGCACCGGCGCTGGTTACGCTTGTTGACGCTTAACCGGCAGAAGCTGGGGGCTCGGGCGGATATTCTGCCACTAACGAAGCCAGAGGAATGTTAAACATCTTATGCAGCCTGCGGATCATCGGCAGCGTCAGCGTTCGTTTATAATTCAGCACCTCATAAACGCGATTTTTGAGACCGATTGCCGGCACCAGATCGTTGGCGGTCATTCCCATTTGCTCCATGCGAAATTTAATGGCCGCGACTGGATCCGGCGCTTCAATGGGATAATGCTCCTGCTCATATTTTTCTATAAGCAAAATAGTCACTTCCAGAAAATCTGCCGCCTCTGAGCCGGGTTCAGGTTCATTATCAAAAAGCGGCGAAACCGCAGCCAGCGCATAGTGATAATCTTCTTCAGTGCGAATAGGTTTGATTTGATACTTTGTCATAGCTCCACCGTCTTAGCGTCAATGTCGTTATATTGGGCGTGGGTTCCAACAAACTTCACGTATACCGCCTGAAAGCGGTAAGCCACAGCGGCTATTAACCGATAGTCGTTACCCTTTATCTCGAATATCACCCGGTTTTTCGCCACAAAATCGGCTGACGGATAGCGCCTCTTTATATCCTGTGGCGTCCGCCAGGTCGCTTTTCTGACTTCATCAACCCAGGCCTTAAGCGGTTGCTCAGCCTGATTGTGGAGGGTCCAGAATTCCCGTAATGGCGCTACCGCGATAATCTTCATGTCCCCTCCCTGGGTAAACATTCGCCTTGACTATACCAGTCCCATTTTGGGACTGCAAGATAATGAAAAGCGCTTACTTATTACGCTATCCCTCTGCCATGACAAATCACAACCTCTTCCTGACTGAGTAAGACTTGCCTGTTCAGGCTACAGCGGCCAGAGATGCTCGATAATCAGCTGCACGCTGCGGTTGCCGCGAAACTCGTTGATATCCAGCTTGTAGGCCAGCTCTACCTGCTTCACGCTGGGATCGGGCCAGAGCGCGGTATCAATATTGAAAGCGATACCGTCCAGCAGCGGCCCGCCGCCCAGCGGCTCCAGCATGACCTTCAGATGACGCTCGCCCACCAGCCGCTGCTGGATCAGCTTAAATTTGCCGTCAAACTGCGGTTCGGGAAACGCCTGCCCCCATGGCCCGGCTTCACGCAGCAGCTCTGCGGTGGGCAACGTCAGCTCCTGCGCCATCAGCTGGCCGTCTGACCAGACCACGCCCTGCAAAGACTCTTCGCTGAGCCATTCGCCGATTAGCTCGCCAAAGCGCTGGCGGAATTCATCGAACTTTTCTGCCTCCAGCGACAGGCCCGCCGCCATCGCGTGGCCGCCAAACTTGATAATCAGGCCGGGATAGAGCGTATCCAGCCGCTCAAGCGCGTCACGCATATGCAGCCCGCTGATGGAGCGTCCCGACCCTTTCAGCGTGCCGTCACCGGCGGGCGCAAAGGCGATAACCGGACGGTGAAAGCGCTCTTTCAGCCGCGAAGCCAGGATGCCGACCACGCCCTGGTGCCATTCCGGATGGTACATGGCGATACCAAGCGGCAGCGCTTCGCTGCTGCGCTCCAGCGCATCGCACAACGCCAGCGCTTCCGTCTGCATCCCCTGCTCTATCTCTTTGCGCGTCTGGTTCAGCGCATCCAGCTCGCTGGCCAGCATGCGCGCCTGGGCGATGTCTTCGCTAAGCAACAGCGCGACGCCGACCGACATATCGTCCAGCCGTCCGGCAGCGTTGAGACGCGGCCCCAGCGCAAAACCCAGGTCGCTGGCGGCAAGCTGGCGCGCGTCGCGATTGGCGATTTCCAGCAGCGCCCGGATGCCGACGCGGCATTTGCCGGCGCGAATACGGCTCAGCCCTTGCCAGACCAGGATGCGGTTGTTGGCGTCCAGCGGCACCACGTCCGCCACCGTGCCCAGCGCCACCAGATCCAGCAGCTCGGCCAGGTTTGGCAGCGTGGCGACGCCGCTGTCGCGCAGCCGCGCGCGCAGCGCCAGCATCAGATAAAACGCGACGCCCACGCCCGCCAGCGTGCGTGAAGGAAACTCGCTGTCCGCCAGGTTAGGATTAACAATCGCTTCCGCATCCGGCAGCGTATCGCCGGGGAGGTGGTGATCGGTGATCACTACGGCGATGCCTTTTTCGTGCGCCAGCGCGACGCCAGCATGGGAAGAAATGCCGTTATCCACGGTCATAATCAGCTGCGCACCGCGCGCCGCCGCCTGCTCCACCACTTCCGGACTCAGGCCGTAGCCATCGTCAAACCGGTTTGGCACCAGATATTTGATATTGCGGCCGCCCATGCTGCGTAAAGCCAGCACGGTCAGCGCAGTGCTGGTGGCGCCGTCGGCGTCGAAATCGCCAACGATCATAATGCACAGGTTATCGGCAATGGCCTTTTGCAGGATCTCTGCCGCCCGCTCAATGCCGCTGAGCGAGTGAAACGCGTGAAGATTTTTGGCACCGCGCTCCAGCTCCACGGCCTGCTTAACGCCCCGATGCGCATAGAGGCGACGCAGCAGAGGATGGAGATCCTCCGGCAGCTCGCACGCCTGCGCCGCCACGCGGCGGCGTAATTCGGTTTTTCCTTTCACTGGGCTTAGCCGCCTGTCTTCTGGCTATCCAGCAGCTTTTTCATCTCCTGCGGCCCCTGATAGCCAGGGATCATCATACCGTTTTGCAGCAGGATGGCTGGCGTGCCCTGAATACCGTAGAGAATGCCCAGCTGGTAATGCTTAGCCAGGTCAATTTTGCAGTCGGCCGCCGCAGGGGTTTCGCCTTTCATCGCCGCGTCGAACGCTTTTTTGCGATCGGCCACGCACCAGATTGATTTCATCTCTTTGGCGACCTGTCCGTTCATGCCTTCGCGTGGGAAGGCCAGATAGCGCACGGTGATCCCCAGCGCGTTGTAGTCCGCCATCTGCGAATGCAGCTTATGGCAGTAGCCGCAGGTGATGTCGGTAAAGACGGTGATGACATGCTGCTCTTTCGGCGCTTTATACACGATCATTTCGCTGCTCAGCGCGTCGACTTTTTTCTCCAACAGTTTGTTGGTGACGTTGATCGGCTGCGCGCCGCTGATGTCGTACAGCGGCCCCTGAATAAACTGCTTGCCGTCTTCGCTGACGTAAAGCACGCCGCTTTCGGTCAGCACGGTTTTCATCCCTGGCAAAGGCGACGGCTGGATCTCCATCTGCTGCAGTCCCAGCTTCGCCAGGGATTGCTTGATGGCCGCATCGTCGGCATGCGCCAGGCCAGCTGCTACCAGCAGAGAAAGGAGAAAGTAACGCTTTTTCATTGATTATCCTCATGGCCTTATAGTTTGGCCGTTTGATCACCGCGTCAGGCGCGGGGATGATGCTGTTGATGTAACTGCCGTAGCCGCTCGGTGGCGACATGGGTATAAATTTGCGTGGTGGACAGGTCGCTATGCCCTAACAGCATCTGTACGACCCGCAGATCCGCGCCGTGGTTCAACAGATGCGTGGCGAAAGCGTGTCGCAGCACGTGGGGGGAGAGCTTTTCACTGTCGATGCCCGCCAGCGTCGCATAATGCTTGATGCGGTGCCAGAACGTTTGTCGGGTCATTTGCTGCGCGCGGTTGCTGGGGAAAAGCACGTCCAGCGTCTGTCCGTTCAGCAGCCACGGACGACCATATTCAATGTAATGCTCCAGCCAGTGCAGCGCCTCTTCACCCAGCGGTACCAGCCGTTCTTTATCGCCTTTTCCCACCACGCGCACCACGCCCTGGCGCAGGCTGACGTTGTTGAGCGTCAGGCTGACCAGCTCCGTGACGCGCAGTCCGGTGGCATAAAGCAGCTCCAGCATGGCTTTGTCGCGCAGCTCTATCGGGATATCCGTAGAGGGCGCCTGCAGCAGCCGCTCTATCTGCGCTTCGCTGAGATCTTTCGGCAGCCGCTGCGGCAGTTTAGGCGAGGCCAGCAGCGCGCTGGGATCGTCTTCACGCAGCTTTTCCCGGTAAAGATACTGGAACAGGCGCCGCATGGCGCTGAGCAGGCGAGCGGAACTGCTGGCCTTATAGCCACCTTCCACGCGCTCGGCCAGAAAGTTCTGTAGCCCGGCGCTGTCTACATGCAGCAGATCCAGCTGGTGATGCGCCAGCCAGTTCACCAGCGACATCAGATCAAGCCGATAGGAAGCCACCGTATTTTGCGCAAGATTTCGCTCAATCCATAAGGCATCAAGAAACTGCTCTGTCAGATCGCTGTCCTGCACGTTGACTCCTTTTCCACTTACCCGACGGCACGCCGTCAAAGCTCAATTCTGATATAATTCGCGCCATTGAACCAGGAGAATTGAGTAAACCGCGTATGAACATCGGGCTTTTTTACGGTTCCAGCACCTGCTACACCGAGATGGCGGCGGAGAAAATCCGCGATTTTATCGGCGAGGATCTTGTTACGCTGCACAATCTGAAAGAGGACTCGCCGCAGCTGATGGAGCAGTACGACATGCTGATCCTGGGCATTCCCACCTGGGATTTCGGCGAAATCCAGGAGGACTGGGAGGCGGTTTGGACCGACCTCGCTACGCTAAACCTGCGCGGCAAAACCGTGGCGCTGTACGGCATGGGCGATCAGGCCGAGTACAGCGAGTGGTTTCTGGACGCGCTTGGCATGCTGCATGAGGTGCTGCAGCCGCTGGGCGTCGTTTTTGTCGGCTACTGGCCTACCGAAGGCTACGAGTTTATCAGCCGCAAACCGCTAACCGCCGACGGCCAGCAGTTTGTCGGCCTGGCGCTGGACGACGTTAACCAGTTTGAGCTGACGGACGAGCGTATCGCGCAGTGGTGCGAACAAATCCTGACGGAAATGGCCGCCACGCTGTAAGCCTGCCGTTTAGTGAATAGCGAGCAGCTGCTGACGGAGCTGCCGCCACTCGCTTTCGTTCATGCTGTCGCGCAGCAGCCAGAGCTTCTCGCGCTCGCCTTTAGCGGAGCGCAGCGCCAGCAGGATCGCCCGCCGCGTCATCCACGGCCGACCGCAGATGCGCCAGTGCTTCTGCCGCCATTGCAGCTGATGGTCCGCCAGCAGCGCGATATCGCCTTCCCGGCTGCGAATGCGTCGCTGGCTACGCACGCACTCCAGCACCACCAGCGTCAGCAGCAGCATCCACACTACCGTTAAGCTGGCCGGCCACGGCGCCAACAGCAGCGCTATCACTACCACGCCGTGCAGCGAGAGCGACATCCACTGCGCCTGCCAGGAGACCCGCAGATCAGAACGCCACAGGGCCACGCTGCTGGTTTCGCTGCTGGATCAGGTGAACCATGCGTTTCAGTTCCGGATCGGCAGGTTCGCCATGATTCATCATCCAGTTGAACAGATCGGGATCGTCGCTTTCCAGCAGGCGAATAAAGATCTTTTTATCGCTATCGCTCAGCGTGTCATATTCATATTCAAAGAACGGCATGATGGAGATATCCAGTTCCCGCATACCGCGCCGGCAGGCCCACTGCACGCGCGCTCTATTTTCAATATCCATGCTTTCCATCGTCAGTCGGTGAAAGATGGCCGCTAGTGTAGCGCTTTTTTAAGCCGATGTTGATGGCGCAATTTGGCTTTGCGTAATGCGCCGCACGATAAAAGCATTTGTTGCCGCGCAAGCGCGCCTTTTGTGCGTCGCCTTCAGAAAACTGGTTGCAAAGCCGGGCGGCTCTTTTAACATGAATGCAGGCTTATTTGACTTCAGGAATCCGCTATGCCGACTTTATCTTTCCCGCCTCGTCAACCTGCGGCCTCTGCCCGTCTGCCGCTTACGCTGATCTCGCTGGAAGAGTGGGCGCTGGTCAACGTGACCGGCGCGGACCGCGTCAGCTATTTGCAGGGTCAGCTGACGCTGGACGTCGCTGCGCTGGATGCCAATGCGCATCTTCCCGCCGCCCACTGTGATGCAAAAGGGAAAATGTGGAGCAATCTGCGTCTGTTTCACCGTGGCGAAGGCTTTGCCTATCTGGAACGCCGCAGCCTGCGCGATACGCAAATCAGCGAGCTGAAAAAGTATGCCGTTTTCGCCAAAGTCGCTATCGAAGCGGATGACGAAGCGGTGCTGCTGGGTGTAGCCGGTTTTCAGGCGCGCACCGCGCTGGCCGGGCTGTTTGACACGCTGCCGGACGCTGAAAACCCAGTCGTGCAGCAGGATGATGCCACGCTGCTGTGGTTTTCCGCACCGGCGGAACGCTTTCTGCTAATCCTGAATCGCGACAGTGCACTAGCGCTGCGCGCGGCTCTGGACGGTCAGGCACAGCTAACCGACAGCTCGCAGTGGCTGGCGCTGAATATCGAAGCTGGCCTGCCCGTTATCGACGCGGCGAACAGCGCGCAGTTTATTCCTCAGGCGACAAACCTGCAGGCGCTGGACGCTATCAGCTTTAAAAAAGGCTGCTATACGGGCCAGGAGATGGTGGCGCGCGCTAAATTCCGCGGCGCCAACAAGCGTGCGCTTTACTGGCTGGCCGGCAAGGCCGCCCGCGTTCCGGCCGCTGCGGATGCGCTGGAAATGAAGCTGGGCGACAACTGGCGCCGCACCGGCACCATTCTGGCCGCCTGTCAGCTGGATAATGGCGATGTCTGGGTGCAGGCGGTGCTGAATAACGATCTGGAGCCGGAAACGGCGCTGCGGGTACAGGGCGACGAAGGCGGCAGTCTGGCTATCCAGCCGCTGCCCTACGAGATTTCGTAATAATAAGGGGCCGGACGGCCCCTTTTTTTATGAAATATAAAAGTAAATCGCCAGAAAATGGCAGATGCTGCCGCCAAGCACAAAGCCGTGCCAGATGGCGTGGTTATAGGGAATGCGCTTTGAGACGTAAAAAATCACCCCCAGCGAATAGATAATGCCGCCCGCCGCCAGCAGCCAGACGCCGCCCGCCGACAGTTTCATCGCCAGCTGATAAATCACAACCAGCGACAGCCAGCCCATCAGCAGATAGGTTATGACCGATAAGGCTTCGAAGCGGTGCACAAAAAACAGTTTAAACAGCACGCCCACCAGCGCCAGGCTCCAGATCACCACCATCAGGCCATGCGCCAGCGGCGACTTAAGTCCCACCAGCAGAAAAGGCGTATAGGTGCCGGCAATCAGCAGGTAAATAGCGCAATGGTCCAGCTTTTTCAGCCAGCTTTTGGCGCGCGGATGAGGGATGGCGTGATAAAGCGTCGAGGCCAGAAACAGCAGGATCATGCTGCCGCCATAGAGGCTGTAACTGGTGATGGCGACGGCGTTGGCCTGGCTGTCGAGCGCCTGCGACAGCAGCAGCACCAGCCCTACAATACCAAAGATAAAGCCGATGCCGTGGCTGATGCTATTAGCTATCTCCTCTGCAACGGAGTAGCCCTCCGTTAACACTTTTTTATTGGTCATGCATTGTCCTCTTCCAATCTGAAGCGGAGGGGCGGCCAAAGGGGATCGCATCCAGGCTCGTTTTCAGCCGCCCGTCCGAAAGTTGCGCACGTTTAGCTTAGACGAGAGTGATTTCAGAGTACAACTGTAAGCTTAAATAAACTGTGAACGGCTGTAACAGCTGTTTAACCAGGAAAAACAGGCCGTTATTCGGCGACCTTCACCCTGTAACGCCCGGCTGCGGCAGCAATAAAAGTGCTGGTGACATAAGAAGCCGCTTCGCTAAGCAGCCACAAAATGGCGCGGGTGCCGTTATTCGGCAGCCTTTATCCCGTTATCGTCCGCCAGCGGCATCGATAAAAGTGCCGGTAACATAAGAAGCCGCTTCGCTAAGCAGCCAGAGAATGGCGTTGGCAATTTCATCCGGCTCGCCGCCGCGCTGCATGGGAAGAGTCGGCGCAATACGGTTGACGCGATCCGCCTCGCCGCCGTCGACATGCATATCGGTATAGATTAATCCCGGCCGTACCGCGTTAACCCGGATGCCCTGCGCCGCCACTTCCAACGCCAGCCCTCTGGTTAGCGTATCTACAGCCCCTTTCGAGGCGGCATAATCGACATATTCGTGCGGCGCACCGCTACGGGCTGCGGCGGAAGAGACGTTTACGATTGCACCGCCCTGCCCACCGTACTGAAAACTCATGCGCTTTACCGCTTCGCGACAGCAGAGAAAGGTTCCGGTGACATTGGTAGCGAAAACGCGATTGATGCGTTCGGCGTTTAGCTGCGCCACGCTGGTCTGCTGAAACAGGATCCCGGCATTATTGACCAACGCGCTTAGCACGGCGCCCTGTTGATCAAGGCTGCGAAACATCGCTACTACCTGTTGTTCATCAGAAATATCGGCCTGCACGCTGAACGCTTTTCCGCCTTGTTGCTGAATAAGCGACACTACTTCCGCCGCCGCTTCCTCACGCTGACGATAGTTAACCGCAACCTGATAGCCGTGCTGCGCCAGCAGCAGCGCGGTGGCTCGCCCAATTCCCCGGCTGCCGCCGGTTACCAAAGCCGTTTTCATTTTTGCCTCCCGATAAAAATAAAGGGCACCAGGGTGCCCTTCAGTCTGTATCGCTATGCTGCTTTATTCATATTCGCTCATCGGCAAACAGGAGCAGAACAGATTTCGATCGCCATAAACATCGTCAAGACGCTTGACGGTCGGCCAGTATTTATTCGCGCTGCCCGCCGGGAAGACCGCCAGCTCGCGCGTGTAGGGATGCGACCACTCGCCGACCAGCTCCATTTGCGTATGGGGCGCATTAACTAACGGGTTATCTTCCGCTGGCCACTCACCTTCCGCCACGCGGTCGATCTCCATGCGGATAGCCAGCATGGCGTCGATAAAGCGATCCAACTCCACTTTGCTTTCCGATTCCGTCGGCTCCACCATCAGCGTGCCCGCCACCGGGAAGGACATGGTCGGCGCGTGGAAGCCATAGTCGATCAGGCGTTTGGCAATATCCAGTTCGCTGATGCCGGTTTGCTCTTTCAGCGGACGAATATCCAGGATGCATTCATGCGCTACCCGCCCATCCCGTCCGGCATACAGGATCGGATAGGCCGATTTCAGGCGCGCAGCAATATAGTTGGCGTTCAGGATCGCTACCGAACTGGCCTGCTTCAGCCCTTCCGCGCCCATCATGCGGATATACATCCAGCTGATAGGCAGAATAGAAGCGCTGCCGAACGGCGCGGCGGACACCGCGCCCTGCTGCGTCAGCATGTCGTCAATCTGCACCACGCTGTGGCCCGGCACAAATGGCGCCAGATGGGCTTTTACGCCAATCGGCCCCATGCCTGGCCCGCCGCCGCCGTGCGGAATACAGAAGGTTTTATGCAGGTTAAGGTGCGAGACGTCCGCGCCGATATAGCCAGGCGTGGTGATGCCGACCTGGGCGTTCATGTTGGCACCGTCCAGATAAACCTGGCCGCCATACTGATGAACGATCTGGCAAACCTCGCGGATGGTTTCTTCATAGACGCCGTGCGTGGAAGGATAGGTCACCATAATGCAGGAGAGCGCTTCGCCCGCCTGTTCCGCTTTCTGCCGCAGATCGTGCAGATCGATATTGCCCTGTTTGTCGCAGGCCACCACGACTACCGCCATGCCCGCCATCTGTGCCGATGCCGGATTGGTGCCATGCGCCGAGCTGGGGATCAGACAGATATTACGTCCGGCTTCGCCACGGCTTTCATGATAGCGGCGGATCGCCAGCAAGCCCGCATACTCGCCCTGCGCGCCGGAGTTAGGCTGCATACAGAGCGCGTCATAGCCGGTCAGCTGCACCAGCCACTGCGACAGCTGGCCGATCATTTGCAGATAGCCGGCGGCCTGATCGGCAGGACAGAACGGGTGCAGCTCCGCGAATTCCGGCCAGGTAATCGGGATCATCTCAGCGGCGGCGTTCAGCTTCATGGTGCAGGAGCCGAGCGGGATCATCGCCTGATTCAGCGCCAGATCCTTGCGCTCCAGGCTGTGCATATAGCGCATCATCTCGGTTTCGCTGTGGTAACGGTTAAAGACCGGATGCGTCAGGATGGGCTCTTTGCGCAGCATCGCTGGCGGAACGGACGCGCTGTCGGCCACGGCGCTGTCCAGCTCGTCGATATCCAGACCGTGATTTTCGCCCAGCAGCACGGAGAACAGCGCCGCCACATCTTCCCGCAGCGTGGTTTCATCCAGGGTGATGCCCACCGCGTTGTGGATATCGGTGCGCAGATTGATGCCGAAACTCAGCGCGCGATCCAGCACCGCGGCTTTATCCGTGACTTCAACGGTCAGCGTATCGAACCAGCTCTGATGGCGCAGCGTCATGCCGCCCTTTTGCAGCCCGGCCGCCAGGATATCCGTCAGGCGATGAATGCGCGAGGCGATGCGTTTCAGGCCGTGCGGGCCGTGGAAGACCGCGTACAGGCTGGCGATATTGGCCAACAGCACCTGTGACGTACAAATATTGGAGTTGGCCTTTTCACGACGGATATGCTGCTCGCGAGTCTGCATTGCCATCCGCAGCGCCGTGTTGCCCGCCGCATCGCGCGAGACGCCGATAATGCGCCCTGGCATTGAGCGTTTGTATTCGTCACGGGCGGCAAAGAAGGCTGCGTGAGGGCCGCCGTAGCCCATCGGAACGCCAAAACGCTGCGCAGAGCCAAACACGATATCCACGCCCTGTTTTCCCGGTGCGGTCAGCAGCACCAGCGACATAAAATCCGCAGCGACGCTAACTATCACTTTCCGCGCCTTCAGCTCATGGATCAGCGAGGTGTAGTCATGTACCTCGCCAGTGGTGCCGACCTGCTGTAGCAGCACGCCGAACACGTCCTGATGATCCAGCACGCGCGCCGCCTTATCGACCACCACCTCAAAGCCAAAGGTTTCCGCCCGCGTCCGCACCACGTCCAGCGTTTGCGGATGAATATCTTCGGCCACAAAGAAGCGGTTGGCGTTTTTGAGCTTGCTGACACGCTTCGCCATCGCCATCGCCTCGGCGGCGGCGGTTGCTTCATCCAACAGCGAAGCAGAGGCGATATCCAGGCCGGTCAAATCCAGCGTGACCTGCTGGAAGTTCAGCAGCGCTTCCAGTCGGCCCTGAGAAACCTCGGGCTGATAAGGCGTGTAGGCAGTGTACCAGCCGGGATTTTCCAGCATGTTGCGCAGAATAACCGGCGGCGTCAGCACCGGCGTGTAGCCCATCCCGATACAGGATTTATAACGCAGGTTGCGGCTGGCGATCGCTTTCAGCTCGGCCAGCGCCTGATGTTCGGTCAGGGGATCGCCGACGGCAGGCGCGCCGGGCAGCTGAATATCAGCCGGGACGATAGCGGTAATCAACTCGCTGAGAGAGGCGGCGCCTACCGCGTTCAGCATCGCTTCCTGCTGGGCTGGCGAAGGGCCGATATGGCGTTCGATAAAAGCGCCGGTATGTTCAAGCTGGCTGAGAGTAGTCATTAGCGGTAAATCCTGCATCGGGCAAAGGCATTAAGGAGACGAAGCTCCGGAGAGGGCTAATAAATTGCTGACGAAATAAATCCGGGCCGCAGAAGCACGGCCCGCGCTGCCGCCGTCTATTCGTCAATGCTGGTTTTGTAGGCGTCCGCGTCCATCAGCGATTCCAGTTCGGACTCGTCGCTGGCCTTAATGCGGAACAGCCAGCCATCGCTGTAGGGATCGCTGTTGACCAGCTCCGGTTCGCTTGCCAGCGCGCCGTTGACTTCGACAATTTCGCCGCTGACCGGCGCATAAATATCGGATGCGGCCTTTACCGACTCGGCTACGGCGCAGTCTTCGCCCTGGCTGTAGGTGTTGCCCACTTCGGGCAGATCGACAAACACCATATCGCCCAGCAGCTCCTGCGCGTGGGCGGTGATGCCTACGGTATAGGTACCATCTTCTTCTTTACGCACCCACTCATGGCTTTCACGGTATTTTAGTTCGTTTGGAACATTGCTCATCGCCTGATCTCCTTAAAATAATTCCGGGTCGTTTTCCGCAGCTGAAGCGCGGAAAGCGCCTTTTACGCCACCGCTTTACCGGCGCGTACAAAAACGGGTTTGGTCACGCGAACCGGCATTTCACGGTTGCGGATTTGCACAATCGCCTGCTCGCCAATGCCTGCGGGAACGCGAGCCAGCGCAATGCTGTAGCCTAAAGTTGGCGAGAAAGAGCCGCTGGTGATAATGCCTTCCTGCAGGTTGCCGGTCGCGTCGGTAAAGCGCACCGGTAAGCCGTTGCGCAGTACGCCTTTCTCGGTCATCACCAGACCGACCAGCTGCTCGGTGCCTTTTTCACGCTGCGACGCCAGCGCCTCGCGGCCGATAAAATCGCGCTCTTGAGGCTGCCAGCCGATTGTCCAGCCCATATTGGCCGCCAGCGGCGAAACGCCCTCGTCCATTTCCTGCCCGTATAAATTCATGCCGGCTTCCAGGCGCAGGGTATCGCGCGCGCCCAGACCGGCAGGCTTCACGCCCGCCGCCAGCAGCTTTTGCCAGAAATCCGCCGCCTGCTCGTTGGGCAGGGCGATTTCATACCCGGCTTCGCCGGTGTAGCCTGTGGTAGCGATAAACAACTCGCCAGCCTGCACGCCAAAGAAGGGCTTCATGTCCGCTACGGCCTCCCGCTGCGCCTCATCGAACAGCGAACGGGCTTTTGCCTGCGCCTGCGGCCCCTGCACCGCGATCAGCGCCAGGTCGTCGCGCTCGGTCAGCGTCACGCCATAGCCTTCCGCATGTTGGGTAATCCAGGCGAGATCTTTTTCCCGCGTGGCGGAGTTCACCACCAGCCGGAAAAACTCTTCGGTCATAAAGTAAACAATCAGATCGTCAATTACGCCAGCGGAGGCGTTGAGCATAGCGGTATAAAGCGCTTTGCCGGGCTGGGTCAGTTTGGCGACGTCGTTGGCCAGCAGGTAGCGTAAAAATTCCCGGGTGCGGACGCCGTGCAGATCGACAATAGTCATATGCGACACGTCGAACATGCCGGCATCGCTACGAACCGTATGATGCTCATCCAGCTGCGAACCGTAGTGCAGCGGCATCATCCAGCCATGAAAATCCACCATGCGCGCGCCGCAGGCCTGATGCTGTTCGAACAAAGGGGTCTGTTTCATCTTCTTCCTCAGGCAAAGTGTTCGGCGTCGGCAGGCAGCCCGGCGCAAACGATATCCTTGCTCCGAACTTACCACCGAAATCCAGCGTTAACCATAAGTTAAAACGGGTATGATTTTTTTGACGGTGTTCTCAGGCAGCAAAATCAGACAGATAAAATCACCACTTTTTGCGCAGTTAATACGCAAATATGTTATTAAGCAGCCAAAATCTCAGGATAAAAGTAAGGTATCAGCCCGTTGAAGATAAAAACCTGCTTTATGGCTCAAACCTGATGATTAGTAAAAGTAATGCGAAGAAGCACGCTAAATTAGAATTTCTCAAACGACGCGCCCGTTTGGGGCAGGCTGCCTGTTAAAGGTGCAGCAATACGAAAAACTGTTTCGCTTTCGGCAAGATACTTTGACGAAACCCTGACCAGAGGTGAATAAGCGCGGGCAAGTCATACTAATGGCAGGGCATATCTGCCGTCTGGTGAGCAACAGCTACGGCGAGCTTTTATCCTTCTCCATCAGCTTTTAGAACCGTATTGCCACCGGGGTTATTGTGCGTTAAAGTGTTTACATATTGTGAACACAGGAAGGGAATCTTTTAATGCACGTCATTTCCAGAGAGCCATTTGAGCAAGCGGCGCGGCTCTTCCCAAACGATGCCACAGCCATAAAGGCGCTGTATCATCTGGTTCGCGAAACAGATTTTAAATCCCCGGATGAACTGCGTGCCGCCGTGTCAAGCCTGGATAATTTTAAGTACCGTAACAAATGGTGGGTTTTAGATGTTGGTGGGAACAATCTGCGAATCATCGCCTACATCAACTTCGTGAATAAGCGCTTCTACGTGAAGCACATTGCCACCCACGCTGAATACGATAAGCTGACTCGCTACTATCGGGAGAACAAAGAATGATCGCCGACCCCATTAAAGCTATCGAAGCAACGAAACAACTGGTAGCCGCTGTTCCCCTGCTGGGGGGCAGCGCCTCAGAAAAAGACTACCGTGACGCACTGGCGCTGGTGGACTACCTGATCGACCACGACGACGAAAATCCGTTGATCGACTTACTGGCGGCCAGCATCGCTGACTACGAAGATAACAGCAAGCGTTTCGCCGAGTTCAATAAGTCAGTGGATGAAATGCCGGTTGGCGTCGCGCTGCTGCGCACGCTGATTGACCAGCATAAGCTGTCCTACTCCGACCTGAAGGAGGAGATCGGATCTAAATCCCTGGTGAGCCAGATACTCTCCGGCCAGCGCTCCCTGACGATCTCACACATCAAGGCGCTTTCGCACCGGTTCGGCGTGAAGCCGCAATGGTTCCTTTGACCTCTGCCACCAGCCCGCGTAACAGTGGGCTTTTTATTTCCCTCAGAAAAGAGCCTTGACAAGCGACTTCCTGCACAACCCTCACATAGCCCGCAGCTGAAAGGGCTCTTTTCAAACTTCCACGGATGGCACAAACCAGCGCGCCGGGCGCTTCCATAGATTTAGTTCCTGTATAGCAACCCATTCCCGCAATTTTTATTACGCGGACTCACCATGGCCGCATCAACCACCGGCACATACAGCATCGAACAATACCTGTTCCCACGTTACGACGAGCGCAGCATCGCCGAGCCGGTTTTGCGCACCGGGCTGCGCAAAGAAGTTATGATCACAGGCGAATCAAATGACCGGGACCTGACGGTTTACTACGTGCAGCCGGATAAGCGATACCATGCGAATCTTCTCTCGTTCCGGGTATGGGAAGTGCCGGAGCTACGCTGGGTACAGCTTCACATTTTATTGCGATCGGGCTGGTGTCGGGCAGAAGTCGGGTTACTGTCATGATTAGGCACGCCGGGAGGATTAATATGCAGGCAGAAACTGATAAAGGGGAAAAAAATGAAAAGTAATAGCTTAAAAAGTGGCAGAGCGCCCGTCTGCAACAGCTGATAAGAAAATAACCAGCGTTCAGGTTGGGCCTGAACGCTGCAATTTATTACCGCAGCCACGCCGGCAGATCGTGCAGGCCCATCGCCTGCTTTAACAGACGCGGCTTCACGCCAGGCAAATTATCTGCCAGGCTCAGGCCGATATCACGCAGCAGCTTCTTCGCGGGATTATTGCCTTTAAACAGCTCGCGAAAGCCCTGCATACTTGCCAGCATCACGGCCGCGCTGTGCTTGCGGCTGCGCTCGTAGCGTCGCAGGTAAAGGTGCTGGCCAATATCTTTGCCCTGCTGATGCAGACGTTTGATCTCGCCGATCAGCTCGGCGGCATCCATAAAGCCCAGGTTAACGCCCTGCCCCGCCAGGGGATGAATGGTATGCGCCGCGTCGCCAACCAGTGCCAGACGATGCGCCGCGAAATTACGCGCATAGCGGCCCATCAGCGGGAAAGCCTTACGCTCGCTTTCCAGTTTGCACAGCCCCAGACGCATATCGAAGGCGACCGACAGCTGCTGGTTAAAGACCTCTTCCGGCATTGACTGTAAACGCGTGGCTTCCTGCGGCGGCAGCGACCAGACGATTGAGCTGAGGTGCGGATCGCTGAGCGGCAGAAACGCCAGAATACCTTCGCCGTGAAACACCTGGCGCGCTACGGCGTCGTGCGGCTGTTCGGTACGAATATTAGCGACCAGCGCATGGTGATCGTAATCCCAGAACGTCAGCGGAATATCCGCCTTGTTACGCAGCCAGGAGTTGGCGCCGTCGGCGGCCACCAGCAGCCGCGCCGTCATCATGGTGCCATCGCCCAGCGTGACGAAAGCTTCGTTATCGCCAAACGCCACCTGCTGCAGCTCCGCTGGCGTAATCAGCGTAATATCCCGTGATTCGCTGGCTTTTTGCCACAGCGCCCGGTGAATAACCGGATTTTCAATAATGTGGCCCAGATGCGCCAGGCCCTGCTGAGCGTCATCGAATTCAATCCGGCCGAAGCTGTCGCGATCCCAGACTTCCATCCCGTGATAGGCGCTGGCGCGGTTGGCCTGAATGGCGCTCCAGACATCAAGGTGCTGCAGCAGGCGCTCGCTGGCGGCATTAATGGCGGAGACGCGCAGCGCCGGCGCGCTGTCGTTCGTCGCCTGCGGCGCTTCGCGTTCCAGCACGGCGATTTTCATGCCGCTGCCCTGTAAGCCACAGGCGACGGCCAGGCCGACCATTCCGCCACCGGCGACAATAACATCATAAGTTTGCATCACTGCTTTCTCCTTAACGCTCGACCCAGCCTAACGTGCGCTCGGCCAGCAAATTACGCGCCAGCGGCAGCGAATCCATCACCATCAGGCCCAGATTTCGCCCCAGCACCAGCGGCGTGTAGCGGTTAGCAAACAGCCTGACCAGACTGTCGGTTATCCCGATAGTAGCAACGGCATCCGGCTGGCGACGCTGCTGAAACTGTTGTAGCACGCCGTAGCTGCCGATATCCTGCTGCGCCCGCCAGGCGGCGGCCACGGATTCCGCCAGCGACATTACGTCCCGGATACCTAAATTAAATCCCTGGCCCGCAATCGGATGCAGCGTTTGCGCCGCGTTGCCAACCAGCGCCAGCCGATGGGAAACGTGCTGCGAAGCGGACAGCAGCGCCAACGGATAGCTGTAGCGCTGCCCAACCTGGGTAAAGCGTCCCAGCCGCCAGCCAAAGGCTTTTTGCAGCTCGTCTAAAAATTGCCGATCGTCCCAGCTATCAATCTGCGCTTTTTGCGCCAGCGGGTGGCACCACACCAGCGAACTGCGACCAGAGGACATCGGCAGCAGCGCCAGCGGGCCATTTTCGGTAAAGCGTTCAAATGCCCTTCCCTGATGCGGCTGTGCGGTGGAAACGTTGGCAATAACAGCAACCTGCTGATAATCCTCAGAAGCCACCTGCACGCCGCAGGAGGCGGCCACGGCGGAGCGGGAACCGTCTGCGGCCACCAGCAGCTGCGCCGTCAGCGTTTCGTCATTATCCAGCAGCACGCTGACCTGCTGCTGCGTTCGCTCGACCTTCGCCACCTTCGCCGGACAGACCACGCGTACGCCCGGCGCTTTTTGCAGCAGCTTAAACAGCCGCTGGCCGATATCGTGCAGCTCAACCACCTGCCCCAGCGCGGGAATGTCATAATCTTCCGCAGCCAGCGACACAAAGCTGGCATGCCCGCGATCGCTGACGTGAACGTGGGTGATCGGCGTGGCGCACGCTTTCAGCGCGGGCCAGAGGTTGATCGCCGCCAGCTGCTGGCAGGTGCCTTCCGCCAGCGCTATCGCCCGTCCGTCATAGCCGGGATGCGCTCTTGAAGCCGGATCCTGCGCTTCGACCAGCGTCACCGGCAGCCTGCCCTGGGTCAGCCAGGAAACAGCCAGCGCCAGCGTCGCGCCCGTCATCCCGCCGCCTGCGATGATCATGCTCATAATGTTTTAGCCGCCGCCATTAATGCTTCAATCTCATCCGGATCTTTCACCACGCTGTCGGTCAGGTTTTCGTTGCCATCCTCGGTGATCAGAATGTCATCTTCCACCCGGATACCGATGCCGCGATATTCCACAGGCACATCCGCATCCGGCGCGATATACAGACCGGGCTCGACCGTCAACACCATGCCCGGCTCCAGCACGCGATCGCGCTCGTGACCGTAGCCGCCGACATCGTGCACGTCCAGCCCCAGCCAGTGGCTCAGGCCGTGCATAAAGAACTGGCGATGCGCCTGTTCCGCAATCAGCGTCTCAACATCACCCTGCATTACGCCCAGCCCGACCAGCCCCGTCACCATAATGCGCACGACTTCCGCATTAACTTCGCGGATGCTGGTGCCGGGACGAAACAGTTCCAGCGCCCGATTAAGCGATGCCAGCACGATATCGTAGACGGCGCGCTGAGGCTTGCTGAATTTGCCGTTAACCGGGAAAGTGCGCGTAATGTCGCCCGCGTAGCCTTTCAGCTCGCAGCCCGCATCAATCAGCACCAGATCGCCGTCGCGCATCCTGGACTCGTTTTCGGTGTAGTGCAGGATGCAGCCGTTTTCACCGGCGCCAACTATGGTGTTGTAAGAGGGAAAGCGCGCGCCGTGACGGTTGAATTCGTGCTGGATTTCGCCTTCGAGCTGATACTCAAACATTCCGGGCCGACACTGCCGCATCGCCCGCGTATGCGCCAGCGCGCTGATACGACCGGCTTCACGCAGCACGGCCAGCTCTTCCGGCGATTTAAACAGGCGCATCTCGTGCACCCAGGGCCGCCAGTCGGTCAGCGTCGACGGCGCGGTCAGGCTCTGACGAGCGCCGCGCCGCAGCTTCTCCAACGCGCCAAACAGCAGCGTGTCGGCCTGCTCGTAAAGCCCCTGTGCGTGATAAACCACGTCCAGGCCGTTCAGCAGCTGCGGCAGCTGGTCGCTGATGGCATCCCAGGGCAGCGCGCGATCGACAGCGAGTTTTTCCGGCGCGGCATCCTGACCCAGACGACGGCCAAACCAGATTTCAGCGGTCAGATCGCGAACGCGATTAAACAGCACGCTGTGGTTATGGTTTTCCGCGCTTTTGATCAGCACCAGCGCCGCTTCAGGCTCGTTAAAGCCGGTAAAATACCAGAAATCGCTGTTCTGCCGATAAGGGTACTCGCTGTCATTGCTGCGCGTCGCCTCCGGCGCGGCAAAGATCACCGCCGCGCTGGCCGGTGCCATTTTTGCCAGCAGCGCCTGGCGACGGCGCACGAACTCTTGCTGTGTCATCCGCTTCTCCTGAATGCAATCCATCTTAGCGCCCGCATACAGCGCGCTTTTTTTCTGTCGCCGCCCCTGGCGTGGCAGAAATTAGTGCAGCGTTGGTTTTTTCACTTCCACCGCCGTTGGCGCGATATGGGTAAAGGTGTCGTGGCAAAGCAGCGCCGCTACGCGCACATACTCAATCACCTCTTCCAACGACTGTTCCAGCTCTTCCTGGTCTTCATCTTCATCATAGCCGAGCTGGGCGATAGTACGCAGATCGTCAATCGCCTCGCCCGTTTCGCCCTTGACCTTATCGAGCTTCGGCTGCGACACGCCCAGGCCCAGCAGAAAGTGGTTAACCCAGCCCGCCAGCGCATCCGCCCGATCGAAGACGGTGATATCGTCATCTTCCGGCAAATAGAGTTGAAACAGGAAACCTTCGTCTTCCAGCGTATCGCCGATGCCCTGGTGCAGCTGCTGTAAAGGCTGAGCCAGCGTCTGCGAGAAGGCCATGCCTTCGTTCGTTAAGTCGTGTACCAGCGTCTGCCAGCTGCTGTCCTTGTTACCGCCGCAGAGAATTCCGCTGATCAGGCCGTGTATTTCAGCCGGGGTCATTCCCACGCCCTGCTGCGTCAGTGCTGAAGCCAGCGCGTCGTAGCCCGGCATTGTGTTTGTTAGTGACATAGGTTTTGGTCATCGTTGGCTGGATAAGTTCGTGTTATGCTACCACCAGGTGCCTCTTTGATTCCAGAAAGGGGTTGTTTCTTCTGCCAGGGGTAGATATAGTTGCGCCCCTCCCAAGCCATTGAGCGGCAAGGGAGATTACCGGCGAAGTAATCAGTCAGGATGGTTTTATGTCTGCACAGCCCGTAGATATTCAAATTTTTGGCCGTTCCTTAAGAGTGAATTGTCCGCCTGAACAGCAAGATGCGCTGAATCTGGCCGCCGAAGACCTTAATCAACGGTTGCAAGATCTTAAAGTTCGCACTAGAGTCACCAATACTGAACAATTGGTTTTTATCGCCGCGTTGAACATCTGCCACGAGTTAGCGCAGGAAAAGATGAAAACCCGCGATTATGCCAGTAATATGGAACAGCGTATCCGAATGTTACAGCAGACTATCGAGCAGGCATTGCTTGAACAAGGTCGCATTACGGAAAGAACTGGAACGCAATTCGAATAACACGTTAACGTTATCTGTGTTACAGTAACGGTGATGTAAAAAATTCTCTGAGGTGTTTGCAAGCGGGCCAGTCCCCTGAGCCGATATTTCATACCAAACAGAGTGTGGCGCTCTGTAACCTGTGTGCATGCTCGGTCCGTCCGAGAAGCCTGATGGTTATGACGGTACACTCACCTTGAACCAAGGGTTCAAGGGTTACAGCCTGCGGCGGCATCTCGGAGATTCCCTTCTTTACCACCTGCAAAGCCATGTTTTTCCCGGCGCTTTCGGGTTCCCTGCTTTATCCCGCTTCCGACACGGTGAAACTGATGAACCTCAGCCTTCTCGATCGTCAGGATATTCGTACTCACATTCGCCATTTGCGTCGTGACCTGACACCAGAACAGCAGCGCCTGGCCGCCGTAACGGTCGCCGAACATGCGCTAAGCTTCAAACCCGTTCAGCAGGCCCGCAAAATCGCGCTGTTCCTGTCCTTCGACGGCGAACTGGATACCCGTCCGCTGATTGCCAAACTTTGGCAGCGTCATCAGGAAGTTTATCTGCCCGTACTGCACCCTTTTTCACGCGGCCAGCTGCTTTTTCTGCGCTATGACACGGAAACGCTGTTGCAGCCTAACCGTCTGCGTATCCCGGAACCGCCGCTGGATATCCGCAACCTGGCCACGCTGGACGAGCTGGATGTGATAATGGTGCCGCTGGTGGCGTTCGATCGGGCCGGACAGCGTCTGGGTATGGGCGGCGGCTTTTATGACCGCACTCTGCAAAATTGGCCGCAGCACGGCCTGTTGCCGATTGGCCTGGCGCATGACTGTCAGCAGGTAGAAACATTGCCCGTGGCGGAATGGGATGTGCCTTTGCCGGCGATAATTACGCCTTCGCGGCTCTGGCAATGGCAGGAAAAGCGTCCCACGAGCGGGGACGCTTTGCGTCATCAGTAAAGCAGACGAGCGCGAATGGTGCCCGGAATCGCTTTCATCTGCTGAAGCGCGTTGTCGGCCACTTCCTTCGTCGCATCGATATCGATCACCACATAGCCCATCTGCGGCGTGGTTTGCAGATACTGCGCGGCAATGTTGATGCCCTGACCGGCAAAGATATTGTTGATGGCGGTCAGCACGCCGGGACGGTTCTCGTGAATATGCAGCAGGCGGCTCTGCTGGCCATGCATCGGCAGCGACACTTCCGGGAAGTTAACCGCTGACAGCGTCGAGCCGTTATCTGAGTATTTCGCCAGTTTACCCGCTACTTCAATCCCGATATTTTCCTGCGCTTCCTGCGTTGAACCGCCGATATGCGGCGTCAGGATCACGTTGTCGAACTCGCACAGCGGCGAATTAAACGGATCGGCGTTAGTTGCCGGCTCTTCCGGGAAGACGTCGATGGCCGCGCCGGCCAGATGTTTGTCCGCCAGCACTTTGCACAGCGCCGGAATATCCACTACCGTGCCGCGTGAAGCGTTGATCAGCAGCGAGCCGGGTTTCATCATCGCCAGCTCTTCCGCACCCATCATATTCTGGGTGGAGGCCGTTTCCGGCACGTGCAGGCTGACCACATCACTCATATTCAGCAGTTCGGAGAGGTAGCGAACCTGCGTGGCGTTGCCGAGCGGCAGCTTGCTTTCGATATCGTAAAAGTAGACGTGCATCCCTAAGCTTTCGGCCAGCACGCCCAGCTGCATACCGATATGGCCATAGCCGATAATGCCCAGCTTTTTGCCGCGCGCCTCATAAGAGCCGACCGCCAGCTTGTTCCAGATGCCGCGGTGCGCTTTAGCATTGGCGGCCGGTACGCCGCGCAGCATCAGCAGCAGCTCGCCGATGACCAGTTCTGCTACGGATCGGGTATTGGAGAAAGGCGCATTGAACACCGGAATACCGCGTTTTTCTGCGGCCTGCAAATCGACCTGGTTAGTGCCGATGCAGAAGCAGCCTACCGCGACGAGTTTTTCTGCCGCGGCGAAAATCTCTTCGGTCAGGTTGGTACGCGAGCGGATACCAATAAAGTGCGCATCGCGGATCGCTTCTTTCAGCGTTTCGCTGTCCAGCGCGCCCTTGTGAAATTCTATGTTGGTGTAGCCTGACGCCCGAAGATTCTCAATCGCGCTCTGGTGCACGCCTTCGACCAGCAGGAACTTAATCTTGTCTTTCTCCAGTGATACTTTTGCCATTTCCCGACCCTATTCAGCAGACTTCAGAAGTGACTGACTCCGTGAGGAATAAGTCAGCCTTCTGTCAAAATATCAAAATTTACGCGCGCGGCAATACAAACGATTGCTTTGCGGCCAGCATGGCAGCCGAAAGCATCAGCATAAATCGGCAGATAATCATGACACGTGAAGCATCGTCAGCAGGATCGCGAGGCAGGGGTAAATTCCGTGACATAAGTCACCAAATTTGTGGGGCAAAAGAAAAGATGTTTTTTTATAAAAATTAACCGAGGCGATAGCCGCGCCGGTAAGATCGTTTTTTTATGGCTTAGAGCTTAGAACTTAGAACTTAGAACTTAGAACTTAGAACTTAGAACTTAGAACTTAGA
>NZ_JARUWZ010000017.1:0-87643 GCF_030433775.1 Erwinia sp. PsM31 | reverse complement strand
GCCGTTGTTCCGTGTCAGTGGAGGCGCATTATAGGGAGTTTCTGACGGCTGACAACCCCTATTTTTAAAAAATTTTCCGACCGTTGTTTTTTTATGCAAAGCCGGGCTAAAGCGCCAGTTTTTCGAGCTTTTCGAAGCCATAACGCCGTAAAACGGGCATTAATTGTACTGCCTGCTCCGTCATTGCCAGACAAAAGGCCAGATTACTTTCTTCGGAGAAGACTTTTGGCGACTCATTTTCCAGCAGCCAGACGGTGCGACGCGCGATAGCCGCGCCGGAGTCGATTAATCGCGTCCCTTCAGGTAATACCTGTTGCAGTTCATCCGCCAATAAAGGGAAGTGCGTGCAGCCGAGCACCACCGTATCGGGCGGCTCTTTCATCCGCAGCCAGGGTTGCAGGATCTGTCTTACCTGCTCCAGCGGCACCTCTTTACCCTGCAGCTTGGCTTCCGCCAGCTCCACCAGCTCTGCGGAACCCAGCATTTCCGTTTTGCATTCACCGGCGAAGCGCTTAACCAGCTCATGGGTATAAGGACGCTTTACCGTCCCTCGCGTCGCCAGCAGGCCGACTACGCCGTTACGCGTTAAGCGCGCAGCGGGTTTAATTGCCGGCACCACGCCGACGACAGGAAAACTGAAACGTTCGCGCAGGGCGGGAAGCGTAACGGTGCTGGCCGAGTTGCAGGCGATAACTACCAGCGACAGCGGATACAGGCGCGTAACGGCGGTCACGATTTCAAGCACGCGTTCAACAATAAAAGCTTCGCTTTTTTCACCGTAGGGGAAGGCGACGTTATCGAAGGTGTAGATATAGTGCAGATCCGGCAGCAGCTGCCGGATCTCTTCGCAGACGGAAAGCCCACCGACGCCGGAATCAAACACCAGCACGGTGGGTCGCGGATTAGAAGGTGTAGCTGCCGCTGAGGTAATACTCCCTTCCTGGAGTTTGATAGCCATAAACTGTCTCGTAATCTTTATCAAACAGGTTGGCTATTCTACCACGAACGGTCAGCCGGGATGTGACCGGATACGAAACCGCGAGATCCCATAAGCTGACGCCGCCAAGCTTCACAATTTTGCCGCTGGCATCCTGTGAATACTCTTTATCGTAGCGCTGGCCCAGATATTGATAGCTGAGCGACCAGTCGAACGCATACAGGGTGTAATCAAGCTGATACTTCACCTGCTGTTTGGCGCGACGCAAGAGGATTTCGTTGGTTTCACCGTTACGCGCATCCGTATAGTCATAGGAAAGCGTGTGGCTGACGGGGCCGGTATCAAACGACGCCGTGGTTTCCACGCCTTTAATCGTGGCTTTATTCACGTTGTAGTAGCTGCTGGTTACGTTGCTGTAGTCGATCAGACTATCGATATCGTTGCGATAGCCCGACACGTGCCAGGTAACCGGGCCGGTCAGGCCTTCGAAGCCCCCTTCCCACTGCTTGCTTTGCTCCGGATCGAGATCGCTGTTGCCGCCAAAGGAGCCGTAAAGCTGGCCGATGGTTGGCGCCTTAAAGGCCGTTCCATAGCTGGCGATAACGCGATAGCCTTCTGCAAACTCCCATGCGCCGCTGGTTTGCCAGGTGTTATGCCAGCCAAATTCGGCATGATCGTCGCCGCGCACCGCGCCTTCCAGCGTCAGTGAACCGAACGCCTGCTGGGCTGTTGCATAAAGGCCGGTATTTGTTACTTCGTGGCTGTCGGTAACGTAGGCCGTGCCGGGCTCGATGGTTTGCTTCTGCCAGTCGACGCCGCCGCTAACGCTGCCGTTGCCTACCACAATGTTATTGCCCCATTGCAGATTGTACTGCTGCGAGTCGTCTAACGTAGCGGATCCGTCATACCGTCCCAGGCCTGGGCTGTAGTTGTAATCTTTAGAGTGGCTATAGCTGGCGACAAGCTGAGAAGAGTAAAGCCCGTTATTGAAGCGCAGGCCGCCATCCCACGTCTGGCTGTAAAGCTGACGCGTATCGACATAGGTATCCGGCTTAACATAGGTAGAGTAGCCATCGTAGGCCGTGCGGTTGTCGTAGCCGTAGCCGCGCACGAAACCGCTGAACTCGTCATTGATCTGCTGTTCAATCGCGCCGTAAAGCGTTTTGCTCATAAAGCCATCGCGATCTTTCTGCCGCTCGTTGCCTGAAGCATCCGGATAGTTCGCCACCACATCATACCCTTTGGTATAGGTATAGTTACCCGCCAGGGTCACACGCGTGTTTTCCCCCAGCATCTGTTGCGTGGCGCCGTCATAAGCCTGATAGCCGTTTGAACCGACTCCGGCCGTTAAGGTCGTGCCCGGTTTTTCCCGCCCGGTAATAATGTTAACCACGCCGCCAATCGCATCAGAGCCATAAACGGCCGAGCGCGCGCCGCGCACGTATTCAATACGCTGCACCAGCGAGATCGGGATTTGGCTGAGGTCGGAAGAGCCGCTGATGCCGGCCTGATTCAGGCGAATGCCGTCAATCAGCACCAGCACGTGGCTGGAGTTGGTGCCGCGAATAAACAGCGAGGTTTGCTGCCCCAGCCCACCGTTGCGCGCGATATCCACGCCCGGCAGCCGACGCATCACATCGGCAACGCTTTTCGACTGCCAGCGATCTATCTCCTCGCGCGTGACGACCGTGGTGGGCGCAAGCACGGAGGAAACGGGTTGTGCAAAACGGTTTGCGGTGGTGACCAACGTGCTGTCGGCATCCTGCGCAAAGCCATATTGCGCCCAGAGGGAAAGTGCCGTAGCGCTGAAGGCGAACAGCTTCGGTTTCGTTATCATGGTGTCAGAGCATCCGGTAGATCATGCAGATGCCGCAGGCATACGAGAAAGAACGCGCTCGTAGGAGTTGCGACGTAATCACCGGCAGGTCTTCGGGCTCGGAATCATGAAACGGTGCAGACTTCCCATCCAAAGACAGTGTCAGGCACCCACGACGACATTCCATACCGCTGCGCGTCAGCTCCAGCTTTGCACTGGATTCCCTTTTAACTTATTGAAAGGCCGGCAGCGCATTTTATGGTTAACCCATACAGAATTCCAGACGCCCGCGCATCCAAACGATGCCAGCACCGGACAACGCTGGACATTACGCGGCGGATGCCTACAATCGCAGGGCTTTTAAGGCCCTTAACCCAGGAATGACCATGACTCCCGAACAGCTGCCGATCGAACACTACGATGCCCAACTGGAAGAGAAAGTAGCCCGTCTGCAAACGCTGATGGTTCCTTTTACCGCACAGGATGTCGAAGTTTTCCGTTCGCCAGTCAGCCACTACCGTATGCGCGCTGAGTTCCGGATCTGGCACGACGGCGACGACCTCTACCATATTATTTTTGACCAGCAGACGCGCCAGCGTATCCGCGTCGACAGCTTTCCGGCGGCCAGTGAACTGATCAATCAGCTGATGCCTCGCCTGATTGACGCCGTGCGCGATAAGCCGGTGCTGCGCCATAAGCTGTTCCAGATTGATTATCTCTCCACGCTGAGCAAGCAGATTGTGGTTTCCATGCTTTACCATCGCGCGCTGACGGATGAATGGCAGCAGGCGGCCACGGCGCTGCGTGACGAGCTGCGTGCGGAAGGCTTCGATCTGCATCTGATTGGCCGCGCCACTAAAACCAAAATCTGCCTGGATCGGGATTTTGTGGACGAGCGTTTACCGGTAGCCGGAAAAGAGCTGATCTATCGTCAGGTAGAGAACAGCTTTACCCAGCCGAACGCGGCGATGAACATTAAAATGCTGGAGTGGGCGCTGGACGTGACAAAAGACGCCAGCGGCGATTTGCTGGAACTCTACTGCGGCAACGGCAACTTCTCTTTAGCGCTGGCACGCAATTTCCGTCGCGTGCTGGCTACGGAGATCGCCAAACCGTCGGTCGCTTCCGCCCAGTACAATATTGCCGTCAACAATATTGAAAACGTGCAGATTATCCGCATGGCGGCAGAAGAGTTTACCCAGGCGATGAACGGCACGCGCCAGTTTAACCGTCTGGAAGGCATCGATCTCAGCAGCTACGAGTGCGAGACTATCTTTGTCGATCCGCCGCGCAGCGGGCTGGATGAAGAGACGGTAAAAATGGTGCAGGCTTACCCGCGCATCCTTTATATCTCCTGCAACCCGCAGACGCTGTGCGACAATCTGGCCACGCTTTCCGCCACCCATGACGTTGAACGGCTGGCGCTGTTTGACCAGTTCCCCTATACCCATCATATGGAGTGCGGCGTTCTGCTGACGCGGCGCTAAACGCAAAAGAGCGATGCCAGGCATCGCTCTTTTTATTGCACCGTCGGGCGTTAGCCGCCTCTGCGCGCCCGCAGCTTCAGGCCAATCCAGAAAATTAGCGCAACCATCAAAATAGTCTGCACAAAGTTAGAACCGATTTCAGGATATTCCGCGCGGACGATAGCGCTGTAAACCAGGATGCCGAGCAGGAAAAACGCAGCGGCGAGAGAAGGCATGCCGTCCGGCATCGCGCGGTTAAGATAGCGCTGATGCAGGCACCAGGCGGCAAGGCCCAGCGCGATAAGCGGGAAAACGGAAAACGGCACTATCGAACTGAACAGCACCGAAAACGAGCCGTTAATGGATAGCCCGGTCAGAAAGGCCAGCAGCAGCGTACCCTTGTCCCGGCCAGTCGCTAAACTCATCTCACTCTCCTAATCATGGGCGCCTGGCGACACCGCCAGCCGCTCCTGTTCGCGTCGATACCAGTAGTAAGCGCCTTTAGAGATCATCCGTAGCTGCAACACCAGCCGCTCTTCCAGCTGGCGCCGCTGCGCCACGTCGATATCCAGCGCCTCGGCCCCGGCGTTAAAGACAATAATAACCATCGCCTCCGCCTGCGCTTCGGTAAAGCTGCGCGGCATACGATTTTCAACTTCAAGATAGTCCGCCAGCTCGGCAATAAAATGTTGGATTTCACGGGCTACCGCGGCGCGAAACGCGGCCGACGTGCCGGAGCGTTCACGCAACAGCAGGCGGAAAGCGTTGGGATTATTGCCGATGAATTCCATAAATGTGGACACCGAGGTGCGGATAACGCTGCCGCCTTTAGCGATACGCTGACGCGCCTGGCGCATCAGCTGGCGCAGCATCAGGCCGCTCTCATCCACCATTGTCAGCCCAAGCTCGTCAACATCGCGAAAATGACGATAAAAGGAAGTCGGCGCGATGCCCGCTTCCCTGGCGACTTCCCGCAGGCTCAGGCTGGCAAAACTCCGCTCGGCACTCAGTTGGCTGAATGCCGCTTCGATCAGCGAACGCCGTGTCCGTTCTTTTTGCTGCGCTCTGACGCCCATGTTTGTGCCTGTTTTGCCTGCCAGATTTGCACTATATCAAACTTTTCAGCGTACAGCGGTATCAACTTTGTGTACGCCTGTTAACCTTCCGCTTTGTCAATAAATGGCAAATTGAACAGTTAAAATTGGGAACCCGCTCACGAGATGTTAGAATAAAGTTGAAAATTTGTATAAGAATATAGGACGTATTGGTATGCAACAGTCTTATGATTACGACGCCATCGTGATTGGTTCCGGTCCTGGCGGCGAAGGCGCGGCGATGGGCCTGGTTAAACAGGGCGCGCGCATTGCCGTTATCGAGCGTTATCACAATATCGGCGGCGGTTGTACCCATTGGGGAACCATTCCATCAAAAGCACTCCGCCACGCCGTCAGCCGCATTATCGAATTTAACCAGAATCCGCTTTACAGCGATCACACCCGCCTGCTGCGCTCGTCTTTTGCTGACATTCTGAACCATACGGAAAACGTTATCAGTCAGCAAACGCGGATGCGTCAGGGCTTTTACGAGCGCAACCGCTGCGAACTGTATCAGGGCGACGCCCGTTTCGTTGACGCCAACACTATCGAAATCGTTACGCACGACGGCAGCGTGGAAAGACTGACCGCTGAGAAATTTGTTATCGCCTGCGGCTCGCGTCCTTATCATCCGGTAGACGTGGACTTTACCCATCCGCGCATTTACGACAGCGATTCTATTCTTAATCTGCATCATGAGCCTGGCCACGTCATTATTTATGGCGCGGGCGTGATCGGCTGCGAATATGCTTCTATCTTCCGTGGACTGAACGTAAAAGTTGATTTAATCAACACGCGCGATCATCTGCTGGCGTTTCTCGATCAGGAAATCTCAGATTCGCTTTCCTACCATTTCTGGAACAGCGGCGTGGTTATCCGCCATAACGAAGAGTTCGAGAAAATCGAAGGCGTCAGCGACGGCGTGATCATGCATCTGAAGTCCGGCAAAAAAGTGAAGGCCGACTGCCTGCTGTACGCCAACGGCCGTACCGGGAATACCGATGCGCTGGGGCTGGAAAACGTCGGGCTGGAAGCGGACGGCCGTGGCCTGCTGAAGGTCAACAGCATGTATCAGACCGCCCAGCCGCATATTTATGCCGTAGGCGATGTGATCGGCTATCCAAGCCTGGCTTCTGCCGCTTACGATCAGGGCCGCATTGCCGCTCAGGCGCTGATGAAAGGCGAAGCGAACGCGCACCTGATTGAGGATATCCCAACCGGTATTTATACCATTCCGGAAATCAGTTCGGTGGGCAAAACGGAGCAGCAGCTGACGGCGATGAAGGTACCTTACGAAGTGGGTCGGGCGCAGTTTAAGCATCTGGCGCGCGCGCAGATTGTGGGGATGAACGTTGGCAGCCTGAAGATCCTTTTCCACCGTGAAACCAAAGAGATCCTGGGGATCCACTGCTTTGGCGAACGCGCTGCCGAGATCATTCATATCGGCCAGGCCATCATGGAGCAGAAAAACGGCGGCAACACGATTGAATACTTCGTGAATACCACCTTTAACTATCCCACCATGGCCGAAGCCTACCGCGTGGCCGCGCTGAACGGGTTAAACCGCCTGTTTTAACGCGCTGTTCATATAGCCCTGCATATGGGTGCGGATCGCCTCTGCCAGCTGCTCATAGCGGCCGCGCAGCGGCGAGCCTGGCCGGTACACCAGCGCGATGGTGCGCTGCGGTTCCGGCTTGTAGCACGGCAGATAGCAAACGCCGTCGCGCACGCGCTCTTTCGGCACCGCCAGCGCGGGCAGCAGCGTGATGCCGCTGCCTGCCGCCACCATATTACGCAGCGTTTCCAGGCTGGTGGCGCGGAAATGCGTGTCTTCGTCTGCCCCGGCCTGAAAGCAAAAGCCCATTGCCTGATCGCGCAGGCAGTGGCCGTCTTCCAGCATCAGCAGCTTCTCGCCAGACAGATCCGACATCGGTACGCGATCGCGGTCGTGCCACGGATGATCCTGATAGATCGCCAGCTTCATCGGCTCGTCAAACAGCGGCACCTCGATAAAGGCTTCTGACTCTTTCACTAAAGCCAGGATCGCGCAGTCGAGCTTGCCGCTGTCCAGCTGCGCCAGCAGCTGCTGCGTTTGCGCCTCGTGCAGATACATCTCCAGCTTGGGAAAGGTTTTGTGCAGCGTCGGGATAATCTGCGGCAGCAGATAAGGTCCCACGGTCGGGATCAACCCGATATGCAGCGGCCCGGACATCGCCTCGCCCTGCTGGCTGGCCATCTCTTTCAGCACCTTGACCTCGCGCAGCACGGTGCGCGCCTGGTCGACCAGCAACAGGCCAGCCTGAGTGAAAAGCACTTTACGGCTGGTGCGTTCTAACAGCATAACGCCCAGTTCATCTTCCAGCTTGCGGATCTGACCGCTGAGCGTAGGTTGACTGACGTGGCAGGAATCAGCTGCCCGTCGGAAATGCCGATGTTCAGCCAACGCTACCAGATACTCAAGATCGCGAATATTCATCTTTTCCTCCGAGCCACGATAGTTCATGGCGATAGATAGAATAGCAATCAACGATTAGCCCTATCAAGCCCGGATGATAATAATGTCACCCGTTCGAGAGATGAGTCACTTTTACCCCTAATCAAGAGGTAGTTTATGTTTGCAAGTCAGGAAGGTAAGTCAGTCCCGCAGGTCACTTTTCATACGCGTCAGGGCGACAGCTGGGTAGACGTCACGACTGATGAGCTGTTTAAAGACAAAACTGTCATCGTGTTCTCTTTGCCAGGCGCGTTTACGCCAACCTGTTCATCGAGCCATCTGCCACGCTATAACGAGCTGTCAGACGTTTTCAAAAAACACGGCGTGGACAATATTCTGTGCGTATCGGTCAATGACACCTTCGTTATGAACGCGTGGAAAGCCGATCAGCACGCTAACAACATTACCTTTATCCCGGATGGCAACGGCGATTTCACTCGCGGCATGGAAATGCTGGTCGAGAAAGCGGATCTGGGCTTTGGCCCGCGCTCATGGCGCTACTCCATGCTGGTTCGCAACGGCGTGGTAGAGAAAATGTTTGTTGAGCCAAACAAGCCGGGCGACCCGTTTGAAGTGTCTGATGCCGACACCATGCTGCGCTATCTGGCACCGGAATTTAAGGTGCAGGAGTCCGTGTCCCTGTTCACCAAGCCGGGCTGCCCGTTCTGCGCTAAAGCCAAGCAGATGCTGTTGGATCGCGGTATTCAGTACGAAGAAATCGTGCTGGGCCAGGATGCCACCACCGTCAGCCTGCGCGCTGTAACCGGCCGTGCGACCGTTCCTCAGGTCTTTATTGGCGGACGCCACATCGGCGGCAGCGACGATCTGGAACAGTTCTTTTTAGCCTAAGAATTAAGAAGGCGAGCCATCGCCCGCCCTCTTATGTGCCTAAAATAAAAATATAAGTCGAAATTAGTTGGCGGGCCTGATGCCCGCCTTTTTTTTGCTTACGCCAGGCGATTTTTCGCGTCGGTAATCGCAAGCGACACCTGATGCGGCGAAACGCCACCCTTCGCATTACGCTTGTCCAGACAGGATTGCAGCGACAGGATTGGATAGACGTCTTCGCCAATCACCTTGCTGTACTGTTGCAGCTCTTCCAGCCTTAGCGCTTCCAGCGCCACGCCTTTGCCAATTGCCGCCACCACGACTTCGCCCACGATATGATGCGCTTCGCGGAACGGGACGCCTTTAGCTACCAGATAGTCAGCCAGCTCGGTCGCATTGGCGTAGCCCTGCTCTGCCGCTTCCTGGCAGCGCGGACGCTTCACCTGAATGCCGTCCAGCACCAGCGCGGCCATATGCAGACAGTCGGACCAGGTGTCCAGCGCGTCGAACAGCCCTTCTTTGTCTTCCTGCATATCTTTGTTGTAGGCCAGCGGCAGGCCTTTCAGCGTCATCATCATGCCGGTCAGCGCGCCCTGCACGCGGCCGCACTTGCCGCGGATCAGCTCCAGCGCGTCCGGGTTTTTCTTCTGCGGCATCAGCGAAGAGCCGGAGGTAACCTTATCGGACAGCTCGACAAAGCCTGACTCGCCGGTATTGAAGAAAATCAGATCTTCGGCGAAGCGGGAAAGATGCACCATGCCGATAGAGGCGTCGGAAAGCAGCTCCAGCACGTGATCGCGGTCAGAAACGGTGTCCAGGCTGTTGCGCGTGGCGGAGGCAAAGCCCAGCCAGCCGGCCAGCTGCTCGCGGTCGATTTCATAAGCCGTGCCGGCCAGCGCGCCGCAGCCCAGCGGGCTGACGTCCAGACGCTTCAGCGTATCCTGCAGGCGGCTTTCATCCCGCGCCAGCATCTCGACATAAGCCAGGCACCAGTGCGCAAAGGTCACTGGCTGCGCGCGCTGCAAATGGGTGTAGCCCGGCATGACCGCGTCCTGGTTCGCTTCTGCCGTGGCCACCAGCGCCTGCTGTAGCTGACGCGTGGCGATCAGCAGCTCGCCGATCTGCGCTTTGCACCAGAGCTTCAGATCGGTGGCGACCTGATCGTTACGGCTGCGGCCGGTATGCAACTTTTTGCCGAGCGCGCCGACTTTCTCAATCAGCCTGCCTTCAACATAGCTGTGAATATCTTCCGCATCGCTTTCCAGGATCTGCTGCGGATTAGCGCGCACTTCCTCAAGCAGCACGTTCAGCGCGGCTTCCAGCTGCTGCTGCTCTTCTGTAGTCAGAACATTGACCGTCACCAGCGCTTTGGACCAGGCTACGGACCCGACAATGTCCTGCTCTGCCAGACGATAGTCAAAGCGCAGCGAGTCATTAAACAGTTTGAAACGTTGATCTGCTGCCTGAGTAAACCGTCCACCCCAAAGTGCCATGTCAGTGCTCCCTTAAATTCGTTGAGTTTTCTTTAAAAGGCGGCCTGCGCCGCCTTATTTCGCCAGGCTAAATACCGGCTTACTTTTTCTCGTTCAGCGCACGAATGCGTGAAGAGAGCGAGAACAGACGGATAAAGCCGCCCGCGTGACGATGGTCGTACACTTCATCTTCGCCGAAGGTCGCAAACTCTTCTGAATAGAGGCTGTTAGCGGATTTTTTCTGGATCGCCGTAACCTGACCTTTATAAAGTTGCAGCACCACTTCGCCGTTGACTTCTTCCGCCAGCGATTCGGCAGCGGCCTGAATGGATTTACGCAGCGGCGCGAACCAGCGGCCGTCGTAAACCACGTAGGACATCTCGTGGCCCAGCTGTTCGCGCCATTTGAAGCTGTCGCGATCCAGCACCAGCTGCTCAACCGCACGCAGCGCGTTGACCATAATGGTGCCGCCAGGGGTTTCGTAGCAGCCGCGAGACTTGATGCCCACCAGACGGTTTTCGACGATATCGATACGGCCCACGCCGTGTTTCGCGCCGATAACGTTCAGTTTTTCCAGGCAGCCGAACGGGCTTAGCGCTTCGCCGTTTACGGCAACCACGCGGCCTTTCTCCACGGATACCGTCACCTGCTCAGGCTGGTCCGGCGCTTCCAGCGGATCGACAGTCCAGACCCAGCAGTCTTTGTTTGGCGCATTCCACGGGCTTTCCAGCACGCCGCCTTCGGTAGAGATATGCCAGGCGTTTTCATCACGGCTGTAGATTTTTTCCAGCGACGCGGTGGTCGGGATGTTGCGCTCTTTCAGATAGTCGAGCAGCGCCTCACGGGAACGCAGGTTCCACTCGCGCCATGGCGCAACCACTTTCAGCTGTGGGGCCAGCGCGGTGTAGGTGGTTTCGAAACGCACCTGGTCGTTGCCTTTACCGGTTGCGCCGTGGCACAGCGCATCTGCGCCGACTTTCAGCGCCAGCTCAACCTGCGCTTTGGCGATAATAGGACGCGCCATCGACGTGCCCAGCAGATAAGTACCTTCATACAGCGCGCCGGTTTGCAGCACGGGATAGACGTAATCGCTGATGAATTCTTCACGCAGATCCACTACGTGGCATTCGGAAGCGCCGGACTGCAACGCTTTCTGCTCAACGCCTTCCAGATCGCCACGCTCCTGGCCGATATCGGCCACGAAAGCGACCACTTCACAGCCGCCGTAGTTCTCTTTCAGCCACGGAATAATCGCGGAGGTATCCAGACCGCCAGAGTAAGCCAGAACGATTTTTTTGATGCTTTTATCTTGCATTGTCATTTCCTTGAACCGGTTAAGCGAGGATCCGGGTGCCAATCGACACGCCGTTAAATAGGGTTGGTAGCTGTTCGGCATGACGCCAGCTGGCGATATCGACCGGACGGCCCAGCGTGCGGGCGGCATCCAGCGCGGCGTTGACTTTAACAATCATGCCGTCGGTAATGATGCCCTGGGCGATCAGCTGTTCCGCCAGCGCCGTCGTCATCTCTTCGATGCGCTGGCCTTTGCCGTCCAGAATGCCGCTGACGTCGGAGAGCAGCACCAGATCGGCACCCAGCGTCGAGGCCAGCGCGGTGGCGGCCTGGTCGGCGTTGACGTTCATCAGCTTGCCGTCTTCGGTGATGCCGATAGAGCTGATCACCGGCAGGTAGCCTGCTTCCAGCAGCGTAGTAATGAGTTTGGGATTGCCCGGTGTCGCCTGGCCCACGTGGCCCAGCTCTTCATCAAAAGCCGCCACGTTGACGCTGCCGCCGTCGCCCAGGCACAGGCCAACGGCATCAATACCGTGTTTTTTCGACCAGGCCAGCAGCGTTTTATTGGCGGTGCCCGCCAGCGCGCCGGTAATGATGTCGATCTGATCGGCTGGCGTGACGCGCAGGCCGTTTTTCTTTTTCACCGGCAGCGCCAGCTTCTTCATCAGCTCGTCGACCAGGCAGCCGCCGCCGTGAACGATCAGCAGCGGGCGCTGATGGGTTTCGCGGTACGCCACCAGTGCGTCAAACAGGCGCGCCAGCGCCTCTTCGCTATCCAGCAACACGCCGCCGAGTTTAATAATTAAAGGATTGGTCATGGGCTTTCTCACTGATTAAATAAGCGACTGCGTTTCCGGGAAGCCGAAACGAATATTCATACACTGCACCGCCTGCGACGACGCGCCTTTCAGCAGGTTATCTTCCGCTGAGACGATAATCGCGTGCTCGCCCTGCACGGCAAAGCCGATATCGCAGAACGGCAGGCCGACCACGCCTTTGATCGACGGCACGCCTTTATCATAGACACGCACCAGCGGCTTATCGTGATAGGCGTTATGGAACGCTTCCGCCACGTCTTCACGCGTTACGCCCGCCTTCAGCCGACAGGTGGTGGTGGCCAGGATGCCGCGCGGGAAGCTGCCCAGGTGCGGCGTGAAAATCACCGGCACGCCAAGATGCGCGGCGATTTCCGGCTGGTGACGATGGGTGAAAATGCCATAAGGCTGCAGGCTGACCTCGCAGAAACTGGTGGTCACGGACGCTTTGCGTCCTGCGCCGCTGACGCCGCTGGTGGCGTTGATCACCGGCCACTGCGCTTCGTTCAGCAGATCCGCCGCAATCAGCGGCTTCAGCGCCAGCTGCGCGGCGGTCGGGTAGCAGCCCGGCACGGCAATCAGCTGCGCTTCTTTTAGCTGGCTCTGCTGCCATTCGGCCAGGCCATACACGGCCTTTGCCAGCCACGCTTTATGCTGATGCGGGAAGCCGTAATAGTCGGTGAAGAAGCTCTCTTCGTTGACGCGGAACGCGGCTGACAGATCGAACACCACGCAGCCGGCGGCCAGGAATTCAGGCGCCAGGTCATGACTGACTTCGTGCGCCGTCGCCAGAAACACCACGTCCACTTTGTCGGCGAACTCTGCCGCGCTTGTCAGCGGCTGCAGCGGCATGTCCAGGATGCCTTTCAGCTGCGGATGCAGATCGGAAAGCAATTTTCCGGCGTCAGGGCTTTGCGCTGATACCGCTAAAGCGGTTATGTTCACCTGAGGGTGACGGTTCAGGTAGGTCGCAAGCTCTACGCCAGCATAGCCACTGGCACCAACAATCAGCGTATTTAACATCGGACACCTTATAACGGTCTCGGGTTTCGGGTGACGGCTTCATGCCGTATTCCCACGCGGTTAGCGCCGGTTATGCAGGAAATCTGGTTTCCATCCCCACGCCATTAATGTATTTTTATTCACTATTAATGCATGAATATTGATACTATCCTAACGCAAGGACTGTCAACAGTGAAGACAAAATTACCGCCTTTTATTGAGCTTTACCGTGAGTTGATCGCCACGCCGTCCATCAGCGCCACCGACAGCGCGATGGATCAGAGTAATGAAGCTTTAATCAGTTTGCTGGCAGGCTGGTTCCGCGATATTGGCTTTGAGGTGGAAGTGCAGCCGGTTCCCGGCACGCGCCATAAATTTAATATGCTGGCCCGTACCGGCAGCGGCGCTGGCGGCCTGTTGTTGGCTGGTCACAGCGACACCGTGCCGTTCGACGATGGCCGCTGGACGCGCGATCCCTTTACGTTAACCGAACACGATAACAAGCTGTATGGCCTGGGCACCGCCGATATGAAAGGCTTCTTCGCCTTTATCCTTGATGCGCTGCGCGATGTTGACGTGAAAAAGCTGGCGAAACCGCTCTACGTGCTGGCGACCGCCGATGAAGAAACCACGATGGCGGGCGCGAAATATTTCTCTGAAAACGCCACCGTGCGGCCCGACTGCGCCATTATCGGCGAGCCTACCTCGCTTCAGCCGGTGCGGGCGCACAAAGGCCATATGTCGAATGTGATCCGCATTGAAGGCCAGTCGGGCCACTCCAGCGATCCTTCGCGCGGCGTCAACGCCATTGAGCTGATGCATGAATCCATCACGCAGCTGATGGCGCTGCGCGACACGCTGAAAACGCGCTATCGTCACGACGGTTTTGCCATTCCTTATCCCACCATGAACTTTGGCCATATCAGCGGCGGCGATGCGGCAAATCGCATTTGCGCCTGCTGCGATCTGCATATGGATCTGCGGCCGCTGCCGGGCCTGACGCTGAACGAGCTGGAAGGCTTGATTAACGAGGCGCTGGCGCCCGTCAGCGAACGCTGGCCGGGCCGCGTCAACGTCAGCCAGCTGCATCCGCCGATCCCCGGCTATGAATGTCCGGCCGATCATCGGCTGGTCAAAGTGGTGGAAAAGCTGTTGGGCACGGAAACCAGCATCGTGAACTACTGCACCGAAGCGCCGTTTATTCAGGAACTGTGCCCGACGCTGGTGTTAGGGCCAGGTTCGATTAACCAGGCGCACCAGCCGGATGAATATCTTGATACCGCTTTTATTAAACCTACCCGCGAATTGATTACGCAGGTCGTACAGCATTTTTGCAATCACTGAGTGAAAAGCGGGGCATTTAGCCAGTAAAACGGCCTTTTACCCCGGCTTTATCATTTGTTTCTCGATAAGAATAACTTATCTCGCTGCGTCGCTGTTAAATTTCTTAAATTACCGCAAGTTAGCGACAGGTTCGCACACGTTTAAGTCAATTGACGGATGGACGGGAACGTGGCTAGATAAAAGGCAATGTTATACCGGCGACGGTAGAGAGTGATAAAAATAACGGTCAGGGGTCATATGAACGAACAATATTCCGCAATGCGAAGTAATGTCAGTATGCTCGGCAAACTGCTCGGGGATACGATTAAGGATGCGCTTGGCGAGAACATCCTGGATCGGGTGGAAACCATCCGTAAGCTCTCCAAGTCTTCCCGCGCGGGAAACGACGCCCACCGTAAAGAGCTGCTTACCACGCTGCAAAATTTATCCAATGACGAACTGCTGCCGGTGGCGCGCGCCTTCAGCCAGTTTCTGAACCTGACCAACGTCGCCGAGCAGTACCACACCATATCGCCCAAGGGCGAAGGCGCCAATCACCAGGAGCTGCTGGCGAAAACCTTCGAGCGCCTGAAGCAGCAGCCCAACCTGACGGAAGCCAAAATTCGCGAGGCTATCGAATCGCTTTCTCTGGAGCTGGTGCTGACCGCACACCCGACGGAGATCACCCGCCGCACGCTGATCCACAAGCTGGTCGAGGTCAACAGCTGCCTGAAACAGCTGGATCACAACGATCTTTCCGACTACGACCGATCGCAGATTATGCGTCGTTTGCGCCAGCTGGTTGCGCAGGCCTGGCATACCGATGAAATCCGTAAATATCGCCCGACGCCGGTCGATGAAGCCAAGTGGGGCTTCGCGGTGGTGGAAAACAGCCTGTGGGAAGGCGTCCCGGCCTTTCTGCGCGAGCTGTACGAGCAGGTAGAGGCGTCGTTTGGCGTTAAGCTGCCGGTAGATTTTGTGCCGGTGACCTTTACCTCCTGGATGGGCGGCGACCGCGACGGCAACCCGAACGTGACGGCTAAAATCACCCGTCACGTGCTGCAGCTAAGCCGCTGGAAAGCCACCGATTTGTTCCTGCGCGATATCGCCGTGCTGGTTTCCGAGCTGTCGATGTCGGAGTGTACGCCGGAAGTCCGCGAGCTGTGTGGCAACCCGGAGGCGCTGGAGCCTTACCGCGAAATCATGAAAAACCTGCGCGCCCAGCTGCTGGCAACCCAGGCGTATCTGGAGCGCCGCCTGAAGGGCGAGCGGCCTGCGCGTCCCGATAACCTGCTGATTGCCAACGAACAGCTTTGGGATCCGCTCTACGCCTGCTACCAGTCGTTGCAGGCCTGCGGTATGGGCATTATTGCCAACGGCCAGCTGCTGGACACGCTGCGCCGCATCAAGTGCTTCGGCGTGCCGCTGGTGCGCATCGATCTGCGTCAGGAGAGCACGCGCCACACCGACGCTATTGCAGAAGTCACCCGCTATTTAGGCCTGGGCGACTACGCCAGCTGGTCGGAAGCCGATAAACAGGCGTTTCTGATCAGCGAGCTGAGTTCCAAACGCCCGCTGCTGCCGCGTCAGTGGGAGCCGAGCGCCGAGACGCAGGAGGTGCTGGATACCTGCCGCGTGGCGGCGGAAGTGCCGAAAGGTTCCATTGCCGCTTACGTGATCTCAATGGCGAAAACGCCTTCCGACGTGCTGGCGGTGCATCTGCTGCTTAAAGAGGCGGGCATTCCTTTCGCCATGCCGGTGGCGCCGCTGTTTGAAACCCTGGACGACCTGAACAACGCCAACGACGTGATGCGTCAGCTGCTGGATATCGGCTGGTATCGCGGCTTTATCCAGGGCAAGCAGATGGTGATGATTGGCTACTCCGATTCGGCAAAAGACGCAGGCGTGATGGCCGCCAGCTGGGCGCAGTATCAGGCCCAGGATGCGCTGATTAAAACCTGCGAAAAAGCCGGTATCGCGCTGACGCTGTTCCACGGACGCGGCGGCACCATTGGCCGTGGCGGCGCGCCGGCCCACGCGGCGCTGCTTTCCCAGCCGCCGGGCAGCCTGAAAGGCGGCCTGCGCGTGACCGAGCAGGGCGAGATGATCCGCTTTAAATACGGCCTGCCGGAAGTCACCATCAGCAGCCTGACGCTTTACACCGGCGCCATCCTTGAAGCCAACCTGCTGCCGCCGCCGGAACCGGAAGCGGCCTGGTGCGGCATTATGGATCAGCTTTCCGCCGACTCCTGCGAGATGTATCGCGGCTACGTGCGTGAAAACGCCGACTTCGTGCCCTATTTCCGGTCGGCCACGCCGGAACAGGAGCTGGGCAAACTGCCGCTGGGCTCCCGTCCGGCCAAGCGGCGCCCCAGCGGCGGCGTCGAGTCGCTGCGCGCGATACCGTGGATCTTCGCCTGGACGCAGAACCGCCTGATGCTGCCTGCCTGGCTGGGCGCGGGCGCGGCGCTGCAAAAAGCGATGCAGGCGGGTCATCAGGATCAGCTGGAGGCGATGTGCCGCAACTGGCCGTTCTTCTCCACCCGTCTGGGGATGCTGGAAATGGTATTTTCCAAAGCCGATCTCTGGCTGGCGGAATATTACGATCAGCGGCTGGTGGACCAGACGCTGTGGCCGCTGGGCAGGCAGCTGCGCGACCAGCTGGATTCCGATATCAAAGCGGTGCTGACCATCGCCAACGATGCGCATTTGATGGCCGACCAGCCGTGGATTGCCGAATCCATCGCGCTGCGTAACGTTTATACCGATCCGCTGAACGTACTGCAGGCCGAGCTGCTGCACCGCTCCCGCCTACAGGAAACCAATGGTGAAGAGCCGGATCCGCGCGTTGAGCAGGCGCTGATGGTGACAATAGCCGGCGTCGCGGCGGGCATGCGTAATACGGGCTAACGGTACAGGGCGTTCATATCTGCCGGATATGAACGCCCTTATGGTTTAATGGGCGACCACGCGCACCAGAAGTTGACGACCCTGACGCCATACTTATTGACCTCTTCCACCACTTCCATTCTGTCCATGCCTCTTTCGCAATGTTCAGCCAGCCAGGCCCTGCTGCTGCAAAACTGTATCCAGCGGTTAAGGTGACGATCCTTAAGCCACAGCCCCATTTCGCAACGGCCCGATTTTCCCCGGCTCGGGCCGGGAAAAGAGACGTCATACTCCGTCAGATATTGACTGCTTTGATGGGGAAGATAGCGAACCAGAGCGGAGGGCAGCTGCAACGAGAACACGCCGATCATAAAAGCGCTACAGATAAAAAGTTTAGGGAGCTGCCGCAGCGTCAGGCGATGGTGAAAAAAGATGACGGCCACTAAGGTAATGACTAAGGCGGCGCCTACGCCGACTTCGCCAGCTATCCAGAAAACGCTATCTGGATCGGCCAGATAGACGTTGCGCGAAAGAGCAGACCAGTACGCCATCGCCACCAAAGGCACAACGGTAAAAAAGGCCATCAGTAAACAGCCTTTTATCCCCAGCCGCTTTATTTCCCTGATAATGTTTTGCATGGGTTCTTCATGATTCCTGCCCTGGAAAACAGGTATCATAAAAAAAATGCCGCCTCGCGTAAACGAAGCCGCAGCTGGCTTTTACTTATCAGGCCGGCACGGCAACCGCCGGGCGCACGCCCAGCGTGTGGCAAATGGCGTAGCTCATCTCCGCACGGTTCAGCGTATAGAAATGGAAATCTTTCACGCCTTCGCGGCTGAGGATTTTTACCATATCCATCGCCACGTTGGCGCCCACCATTTTGCGGGTTTCCGGGTCGTCATCCAGCCCGGCGAACATGCTGGTCATCCAGCCCGGCACGCGCACGTTGGTCAGCGTGGCAAAACGCTGCAGCTGTTTGAAGTTGGAAACCGGCAGAATGCCGGGCACGATTTCCACGTCGATCCCGGCGGTTACGCAGCGGTCGCGAAAGCGCAGATAGCTTTCCACATCGAAAAAGAACTGGGTGATAGCCCGGTTTGCGCCCGCATCAATTTTGCGCTTCAGGTTGATCAAATCCGCCTGCGCGCTTTTGGCTTCCGGATGCACCTCGGGATAGGCGGCAACGGAGATATCAAAATCGCCCACTTCCTTTAACAGCGCCACCAGATCCGCGCCGTACATTTCCGGCTTGCCGCCGCCCGGCGGTAAATCCCCGCGCAGCGCCACGATATGCCGAATGCCGCTGTCCCAGTAATCCTGAGCGATAGCGCGCAGCTCGCTGCGGCTGGCGTCAATGCAGGTTAAATGCGGTGCGGCTTCCAGCCCGGTGCGATCCTTAATACCTTTGATGATGCTGTGAGTGCGGTCACGCTCGCCGGAGTTGGCGCCATAAGTAACCGAAACAAATTTCGGCTTCAGGCTGCCGAGACGATCGATAGAGCGCCACAAAGTCTGTTCCATTTCGCTGCTGCGCGGCGGAAAGAACTCAAACGAGACGTTAATCTGCCCGTTCAGTTCGGCCAGACTCTGGTTCAGTGCTTCGCGCTGGTTGGCGTGGAAAAAACTCATGGCTTACCTCATCGATCGCGGAAGAAAACGGCCCACCTTGAACTTCTATACGTTTAGACGTCCAGACATTCAAAATGACGGATCGGCGGTTTTACGTCAACAGATAAATGATGCCGCAGCGTGACAAATTCTCAACAAAGTTGAATGAAATTCATGCAGGAAAAAGAAGTGAGGAAAATCAAAGGGCCACCGCGATCGGGCTGAATGCACAGAAAAATGACGCGCTATCATTTAAGCCGGGGCCGCGTTTTACGGCCCCGAAAGAAACTACAGCAGCTGCGCCAGCCGGTTGATGTCGGACTGGATTGCGCCTGCCGTTACGTCGCGACCTGCGCCCGGCCCGCGGATCACCAGCGGATTATCGCGATACCAACGGCTTTCAATGGCAAAGACGTTATCGCAAGGCAGCAGCGCCGCCAGCGGATGATCGTCCCTGACCGCCTCGACGCCGACGCGCGCCTTACCGTTGGCGTCAAAGCGGGCCACGTAACGCAGCACCAGCCCCATCTCCTGTGCGGCCTCAAAGCGCTGCTGCATCTGCTCGTTCAGCGCCTCGCCGTTCTCAAAGAAGTGATCGACCGACTCGCTTTCGCAGCTTTTCGGCACCAGCGACTCCACGCGCACCTGATCCGGTTCGATATCGTAGCCCGCCTCGCGCGCCAGGATCACCAGCTTGCGCATCACGTCCTGACCGGAAAGATCGACGCGCGGATCCGGTTCGGTCAGCCCCTGCTGCCATGCCTGATCCACCAGCTCGGTAAACGGCACGGTGCCGTCATACTGCAAAAAGAGCCAGGAAAGCGTGCCGGAGAAGATGCCGCTGATGGCGATAATGCTGTCGCCGCTTTCACGCAGATCGCGCACGGTGTGGTTAACCGGCAGCCCGGCACCGACGGTGGCGTTGTAAAGCCAGTGGCGGCCGGTTTTAGCGAAGGCGTCACGGATCTGACGATAGCGGTCGCTGCTTGACGCCCCGGCCACTTTGTTCGCGCCAATCACGTGAAAACCGTGGCTGGCGAAATCCAGATACTGATCGGCGAGCTGCTCGCTGGCGGTCACGTCCAGCACCACCAGGTCGTCGAACGGGTGCGCGCGCATCCACAGGAACAGCGACTCCTCGTCCCGCTCCACCGCCTCGTCATCAAAGAAGGCCAGCGCGCGGCTGGCGTCCAGCCCTTCGTAGTTCAGCAGGCTGCGACGACTGTCAACCACGCCGGCTAAAACATATTCAAATCCCGTCCGCGCCGATAGCGTTTCCTGCTCGCGCGCGAAAAGTTCCAGCCAGCGGGAGCCGATATTGCCCTTGCCGAACAGCATCAGGCCGACCTGTTTTTCCGCGCGGAACAGCGACTGGTGCAGACCGCGGATCAGATGTTCAGTCGGCCCGACGCGCAGCACGGCGACCAGGCTGATGCCCTCTTCCGACTGCCAGATAAATTCAACCGGCTGATCCTTCAGCTGCTGCCAGAAACGGTGGCTGTGCAGCGGATTGCGGCAGACGCCTGCGCCCACCAGCGCGACCAGCGCCATGTCTTCCCGCAGCTGTAGGCGTCCGGGAATGCCCGCGTCCTGCAGCAGCGTCAGCGCGCTGTTCACCACTTCCGAGGTATAACAAAGCTGTAAAAGGTGGCGATCGGGATGAACGCCGGTCGCCAGCGGACGCAGCTGCGCGCGCTGAAGCAGTCGTTCAATCTCTTTCTGCGCCGTGGCGAAATCGTGCTGCGGCGGCACCTGGAACTCAATCAGGCAGACGTCGTCGTGGCTGGTGACAATCCGCGCGCCCGTGCCGGAAGCCAGCACGCGCTCAATGCGGGTCGAGCCCTGTTCCGGCTGGTAGCTACAGCGCAGCTGCAGGTCGATATCGCTGCCGGAAACCGGCTGTAGCGTACGGGTATGCAGCACCGGCGCGGCCAGGCGCGCCAGCTCGCTGGCCTCATCCAGCCGCAGCAGCGGCAGCAGGCAGGCGTCTTTCACCTTGCGCGGATCCGCACTGTAAACGCCCGCTACGTCGCTCCAGATGGTGACGCGCGACACGCCGGCCAGCGCGCCGATCTGCGTGGCGGAATAGTCGCTGCCGTTACGGCCCAGCAGCACGGTTTCACCCGCGTCGTTGCGGCTGATAAAGCCGGTTACCACCAGCCGCTCGCCCGGATGCTGGGCAATCAGCTGTTGCAGCAGCGGCCAGGATTTGCCTTCATCCACCTGCGGCTGGGCGGCCCGCTCGGCGCGCAGAAATTCCCGCGCGTCCAGCCAGCTCGCCGCCATATCCTGCTGCTGAAGCACGGCCGCCATCAGCCGTGCCGACCAGATTTCACCGTGTCCCACCACTTCCGCGTAGGCGGCTTCGGTTATTTTGCCATCCAGCAGAGCGGCCAGCTTTTCCAGATCGCGAATGAATTCGCCGATCAGCCCGTCCGCCGTCTGTGCCGGAAGCAGGCTGCTGATTAACTCGCTCTGGTAACGTCGCAGCGCCTGCTGCACCTGATGCGCCGACAGACGGTCGCTCTGGCTCAGCTTCAGCCAGCTAATCAGCTGATTGGTGGTGCTGCCTGCGGCGGACACCACCATCACGTCGCCGGGACGGCTGTATTCCGCCATGATCCCCGCTACCCGCAGGTAACATTTGGCGTCGGCAAGGCTGCTGCCCCCGAATTTATGCAGCTGACGCGCGCCTGCTGCCACTGCTGAATGACTCATGCTTACCTCTTAGCCGCTATCCGGAATGCATTATCCAGATCGGCAATTAAATCTTCGTGATCTTCAATCCCTACGGAAACCCGCAGCAGCGTTTCCGAAATACCTGCCGCCGCGCGCGCCTCTGCCGACATGCCCGCATGGGTCATGGTAGCGGTATGGGAGATCAGGCTTTCCACGCCGCCCAGCGATTCGGCCAGCGTGAACAGTTCCAGCGCCTTCAGGAAACGACGCAGCGTCTGCTCGTCGCCGTTCAGCTCAAAGCTGAGCATCGCGCCGAAGCCTTTCTGCTGGCGGGCGGCAATCTGATGGCCCGCGTTTTCCGGCAGTGAAGGATGATACAGCTTTTTAACCAGCGGCTGCTGTTTCAGATAATCCACGATAGCGAGCGCGTTGCGCTGTGCGGCCGCCATACGTGGCGCCAGCGTGCGCAGGCCGCGCAGCAGTAAATAGCTGTCGAAAGCCGCGCCGGTTACACCGATATTATTCGCCCACCAGGCCAGCTCTTTCACCCGCTCGGGATCTTTGGCAATTACCGCGCCCGCCACCACGTCGGAGTGGCCGTTAAGGTATTTCGTGCAGGAATGGATCACCAGATCGGCGCCCAGCGCCAGCGGGTTTTGCAACGCCGGGCTAAGGAAGGTGTTATCCACCACGCTAACCGCGCCCGCTTCTGCCGCCGCCTTACAGATAGCCTCAATATCCACCACGCGCAGCAGCGGATTGCTCGGGCTTTCTACCAGCACCAGCTTCGGTTTTTCCGCCAGCGCGGCGTGCAGCGCCGCTTCGTTGCCCTGATCGACAAACTTCACGCGATACGCGCCGCGCTTGCTCAGGCTGTCAAACAGGCGATAGCTGCCGCCATAGCAGTCGTGCGGCGCCACCAGCAGATCGCCCGGCTTCAGGAAGACGGTACAAACCAGGTGGATCGCCGACATGCCGGTATTGGTCATCACCGCACCGGCGCCGCCTTCCAGCTCGGCCAGCGCGCGCTGGACAACATCGCGGGTAGGGTTACCGCGACGTGAGTAGTCATGCGCCCGAGGCTCGTTGAAATCGGTAAAGTTATAGGTGCTGGAGAGGTGGATTGGCGGGACAACGCAGCCATACTGTTCGTCATCATTCAAGCCGCTGCGTACCGCGATGGTTGCCTGTTTACGCGTCATGGTGCATAAATTCCTGCAGGAGAAAGAAAGAAGAGCCATCAGCATAACAGGGAACAGATAGACGTCAATACATCTGGACTTCTAAATGTCTTTGCGTATAGATTGAGCAATCTGTCAATAACCGGTAATATTACCTTTTTGCTCCCTGGAAAAAGTGGGCGCAATACGGTGTGGCGTCGCCCAACTTCGGGCATAATTAGCTGAATTTCGGCACAGTAAATATTAATGATGACTAAGGTAACCCATGGCTGAATGGAATGGCGAATATATCAGCCCTTACGCTGAGCACGGTAAAAAGAGCGAGCAGGTAAAAAAAATTACGGTATCCATCCCGTTAAAAGTTTTAAAAATTCTGACCGACGAGCGTACCCGTCGTCAGGTTAATAACCTGCGTCACGCCACCAACAGCGAGCTGCTGTGTGAAGCGTTTCTGCACGCTTTTACCGGCCAGCCTCTGCCGGATGATGTCGATCTGCGTAAAGAGCGCAGCGACGAAATCCCGGAAGCCGCCAAAGCGATCATGCGGGAAATGGGCGTCGATCCCGATACCTGGGAATATTGAGCGCTTTTTCGCAGATATAAAAAAACCCAGCCGAAGCTGGGTTTTTTATTGCATCCGAAACGGTATCCGCTTCGTGCAGGCGACTTATTTGCTGCCTGGGATGCTGAAACGCTTGTTGAAGCGGTCAACACGACCACCGCTGGCAACGTCACGCTGCTTGCCGGTGTAGAACGGGTGGCATTTGCCGCACACGTCCAGGTTCAGGTCGTGACCCACGGTTGAGCGGGTTTTGATTTCGTTACCGCAAGAACATTTAGCAGTAACTTCAGCGTAATTTGGGTGAATACCTTTTTTCATGGGAAAACCTCAGTTAAGGCCGTGTCGCTCTCCCGTGCCAGGAAAACCCTGCACCGGCACCACACGAAGATTAATAATTCAGGTGATTTGATACCAAAATGCCGTACCAACGGCGGCGAACTATACAGAAAATAACCGCTCGCTGCAATCGAATCCGCACATTCAGGAAGACACAGTGTACACTATCCCGCTCATAATTTCATCCGGATAAATTCATGCCCGTCGTTCAGGTCGCTCTGCCCGTTCCGCTTGCCCGCAACTTTGACTATCTGCTGCCTGCGCATCTGCCTGCGGCGGTGCCGGGCGCGCGCGTCAGCGTGCCGTTTGGCAAGCGCAAAGCGGTCGGCGTGGTGGTGGGGCTTGCGGATACCAGCGACTTTCCCCTCGATCAGCTGAAGCCCGTTTATGAAGTGCTGGACGACGAGTCGCTGTATCCCGCTTCGCTGTGGCGCATTCTGCTGTGGGCGGCGGACTATTATCACTATCCGCTGGGCGAAGTGCTGTTTCACGCCATGCCCGTGCTGCTGCGCCAGGGGAAACCCGCGCGGGAGGCGCCGCTCTGGCAGTGGTTTATCACGGAAACAGGTCGGGAAACCGCCCCGGAAAGCCTGAAGCGCGCGCCGAAACAGCAGCAGGCGCTGGCGGCGCTGCGCCAGCGTAATCTCTATCGCCATGAAATCGGCCAGCACGACATTACCGATGCGACGCTTCAGGCCCTGCGCGCCAAAGGATTATGCGATCTCCAGACGCAGCAGCGCGCGCCGCAGGACTGGCGAACGCATTACGCCGTCAAAGGCGAACGGCTGCGGCTGAACACCGAACAGGCCACGGCGGTCGGCGCTATCCGGGCCGAAGACGACCATTTCGCTGCCTGGCTGCTGGCCGGCATCACCGGCTCCGGCAAAACCGAAGTCTACCTGAGCGTGCTGGAGAACGTGCTGGCCAGCGGCAAGCAGGCGCTGGTGCTGGTGCCGGAAATCGGCCTGACGCCACAAACCATCGCCCGCTTCCGCGAGCGCTTTGACGCGCCGGTAGACGTGCTGCACTCCGCGCTGAACGACAGCGAGCGGCTGGCGGTATGGCTGCGCGCCCGTCAGGGTGAAACGGCCATCGTTATCGGCACCCGCTCGGCGCTGTTCACGCCTTTTGCGCAGCTGGGCGTGATTATTATCGATGAAGAGCACGACAGCTCCTATAAGCAACAGGAAGGCTGGCGCTATCAGGCGCGCGATCTGGCTGTTTTTCGCGCCCGTCAGGAAGATATCCCGATTGTAATGGGAACCGCCACGCCCGCGCTGGAGACGCTGCACAACGTGCAGATGGGCAAATATCGTCAGCTGAACCTCAGCAAGCGTGCGGGCAACGCGCGTCAGGCGACGCAGCAGCTGATCGACCTGAAAGGCGTGAAGCTTCAGGGCGGCCTGTCGCCGATGCTGATCAAAAAGATAGGGCAACACCTGCAGGCGGATAATCAGGTGCTGCTGTTTTTAAACCGACGCGGCTTTTCTCCGGCCATGCTCTGCCACGAGTGCGGCTGGATAGCCGAATGCCAGCGCTGCGACCGCTACTACACGCTGCATCAGCACCACCGCCAGCTGCGCTGCCACCACTGCGACAGCCAGCGCCCTATTCCGCACCAGTGCCCCCAGTGCGGCTCGACGCATCTGGTGCCGGTCGGCCTGGGCACCGAACAGCTGGAGCAAAACCTGGGCGAGCTGTTTCCCGGCGTGCCGCTGTCCCGCATCGACCGCGACACCACCAGCCGCAAGGGCGCGCTTGAACAACATCTGGCCGACGTTCATCGTGGCGGCGCCAGGATCCTGGTGGGCACGCAGATGCTGGCAAAAGGCCACCACTTTCCTGACGTGACGCTGGTTTCGCTGCTGGATGTCGACGGCGCGCTGTTTTCCGCCGACTTCCGCTCCGCCGAGCGCTTCGCCCAGCTTTATACCCAGGTGGCCGGACGTGCCGGACGTGCCGGGAAACAGGGCGAAGTGATGCTGCAAACCCATCATCCTGAACATCCCCTTCTGCAAACGCTGCTGCATCAGGGCTACGACGCTTTTGCGCAGCAGGCGCTGGTCGAAAGGAAAACCGTGTTTCTGCCGCCGTTCACCAGCCACGCGCTATTCCGCTCGGAGGATCACGATAACCAGCAGTCCGCGCTCTTTTTACAGCAGCTGCGCAATCTGCTGGAAGCCAGCCCGCTTAAGGATGAAGCGTTCTGGGTTATGGGCCCGGTGCCGGCGCTGCAGCCTAAACGAGGCGGGCGCTACCGCTGGCAGCTGCTGCTCCAGCATCCTTCCCGCGCGCTGCTGCAGCGGCTGATTAAGGCTACGCTGCCGCTGATGGGCACGCTGCCGCAGTCGCGCAAGGTGAAATGGACGCTGGATGTGGATCCCACCGAAAGCTGAAATGCCAGACGATATCGTCTTCTTGCTGCGAGCCGGCTCGAAAAAAGTCGCACAAGTCACTATTTTTATGCAAATTAAGTAACGCAATTGATTAGCATTGGTTAATTTCACGGTGAGGGTCGGCTATAACGCTGACAAAAAGCCTTTTATTTCCGGCCGACGCCGGGCAGTCAACCGGCCGGTATGAGGAGAACAGCGTTGGAGCACAAGCCAGAAACCGTGGGCGCCACGATGAAAGACGTGGCGGAAAAAGCGGGCGTATCGACGGCGACCGTTTCCCGCGCCCTGATGAGTCCGGAAAAGGTTTCTGCCGCCACGCGCCAAAAAGTCGACGAGGCGGTGATTGCCGTTGGCTATTCGCCTCATGCCATGGTGCGCCATCCGCGACGCAGCGAGTCCCGCACAATCCTGGTGATAGTGCCCGACATTTGCGACCCCTTTTTCAGCGAAATTATTCGCGGGGTGGAATCGGTGGCGGCCGAAGAAGGCTATCTGGTGCTGATTGGCGACTGCGCGCACCAAAACCGTCAGGAGAGCGCTTTCCTGAATCTGGTGATGACCCGACAGATTGACGGCATGGTGCTGCTGGGGTCGCAGGTGCCTTTTGAAACCGGGCCGGAAGAGCAGCGCAGCCTGCCGCCGATGGTGATGGCCAATGAATTCGCGCCCGATCTGGCGCTGCCGACCGTGCACATTGATAACCTGACGGCGGCGTTCGAGGCGGTGAACCATCTGCTTAAGCTGGGCCACGAGCGTATCGCCTGCGTCGCCGGGCCGCAGGAGATGCCGCTGTGTCAGTATCGCCTGCAGGGCTATATTCAGGCGCTGCAACGCAACGGCATCAGGCTGGATCCGCGCTATATCGTGCGCGGCGATTTCACGTTTGACGCCGGCAGCCGCGCGCTGAAGCAGCTGATGCGGCTGCCGCAGCCGCCGGACGCCCTGTTCTGCCACAGCGATATCATGGCGCTGGGCGCGATGGCGCAGGCGAAAATAATGGGGCTGCGCGTGCCGAAAGATCTGTCGCTGATTGGTTTTGATGATATCGAACTGTCGCGCTACAGCGATCCTCAGCTGACTACCATTGCCCAGCCGCGATTCAACATCGGCCGCGAGGCGATGAATCTGCTGCTGGAACAGCTACAGGGCAAGCTGGTAAACAGCGGTTCCCGGCTGCTGGATTTTGAAATAAAAATTCGCGGCAGCACGGCGCCCGCGCTGCGGCAAAAAGCGTAGCGCGAACAAAATCTTTCCTTTTGGGCAACAAAACCGAGATTCAGCAGATTCTTAATCGTATCCCTGCTGGTCAAACTTCCGGCCCTTGAGTAACATGGCGAGCTGCAGGCCAGCGCGCTGGCCCGACCTTACTCTTCATTGATTATTAGCGGAACGATAGTGGCACAAAAAGATTACGTAGGCCGCGGGCGTTCGACAGGGACGCGTCGCAAAAAGAGCAACGGCCGCGGCGGCAGTAAAAAGCGCAGCAGCGGATCGGGTGTATCAAAGATCATGGTAGGTCTGGCCGTCGCGGTACTGGTGACGTTTGTCGGTGGCTTATGGTTTATCGCCCATCATAAAAAAGAGGAAGAGGCGCCGGTCATTCCGGATCACAAAGCAGCCGGCAACGGTTTGCCGCCCAAGCCAGAAGAGCGCTGGCGCTACATTAAAGAGCTGGAGAACCGTCAAATCACCGTGCCGACGCCCGTCGAGCCTTCGGCAGGCGGTGAAGTGCATTCGCCTACGCAACTGACCGACGAACAGCGCCAGCTGCTGGAGCAGATGCAGGCCGATATGCGCCAGCAGCCTACCCAGCTGAACGAAGTGCCGTGGAACGAGCAGACGCCAGCCCAACGCCAGCAAACGCTACAGCGCCAGCAGCAGCAGACGCAGCTGCAACAGCAGTCGCGCCAGCCGCAGAACGCCTATTCATCAGAACCTCAGCCTTCTCGTCAGGTACAGACGCAGCCACAGATCCAGCCGCGTCAGGTTCAAACGCAGCCGCAGGTACAGCCATCGCGTCAGCAGCCGGCACAGCAGCAGCACATGCTGCCGCAGCACAGCCAGCAGCCGACGGTAGCTCAGGAGCCTGTCCGCCAGCCGCAGCCGAAAACCGAGAAGCCAAAAGAAGTCGAAAAAGAGAAGACGCAGCGCTGGATGGTGCAGTGCGGCTCGTTCAAAGGCAGCGACCAGGCGGAATCCGTACGCGCCTCGCTGGCGTTTGAAGGCTTTGAAAGCAAAATCACCAGCGGCGGCGGCTGGAATCGCGTGATCGTCGGCCCTTACAACAGCCGCACCGCCGCCGACAGCACGCTGAAACGCCTGCGCGGCAACGGCCATTCAAATTGTATTCCTGTCTCTTTGGGGGGTTGAAACCTTCCAGATTCCCCCCATATCTGATCGCATCATTGCCCCGCAGTAGGCCTGCGGGGAGATCTTTCGACTGTAACAAGGGGTCTGCCCGTGACAACAATTGTAAGTGTACGACGCAACGGCCAGGTAGTAATTGGCGGTGATGGCCAGGCTACGCTCGGCAACACCGTAATGAAAGGCAACGTCAAAAAAGTGCGTCGTCTTTATAATGACAAGGTCATTGCTGGTTTTGCCGGTGGCACAGCAGATGCCTTTACGCTGTTTGAGCTGTTCGAACGCAAGCTGGAGATGCATCAGGGCCATCTGGTGAAGGCGGCGGTCGAACTGGCCAAAGACTGGCGTACCGATCGGATGCTGCGCAAGCTGGAAGCCCTGCTGGCCGTAGCTGACGAAAACGCCTCGCTGATCATCACCGGCAACGGCGACGTGATCCAGCCGGAAAACGATCTGATCGCCATCGGTTCTGGCGGCCCGTACGCACAGGCTGCCGCTCGTGCGCTGCTGGAAAACACCGACATTGGCGCGCGCGACATCGTGGAAAAAGCGCTGGGTATTGCAGGCGATATCTGCATCTATACCAACCACAATCTTACTATCGAAGAATTATCGTCTAAAGCGTAAGGACCCTGATTATGTCTGAAATGACCCCGCGCGAAATCGTCAGCGAACTGGACAGATTTATTATCGGCCAGGACGGCGCCAAGCGCGCTGTTGCCATCGCCCTGCGCAACCGCTGGCGCCGTATGCAGCTCGACGAAGAGCTGCGCCACGAAGTGACGCCTAAAAATATTCTGATGATTGGCCCGACCGGCGTAGGTAAAACCGAAATCGCCCGTCGCCTGGCCAAGCTGGCTAATGCGCCTTTTATTAAGGTGGAAGCGACTAAGTTCACCGAAGTGGGCTATGTAGGTAAAGAAGTGGATTCTATCATCCGCGATCTGACCGATTCCGCGATCAAAATGGTGCGCTCGCAGGCGATTGAGAAAAACCGCTATCGCGCCGAAGAGATGGCCGAAGAACGCATTCTCGACGTGCTGATCCCACCGGCGAAAAACAACTGGGGCCAGCCGGAAGCCGCTGCCGAGCCGTCTGCTGCCCGCCAGTCTTTCCGCAAAAAGCTGCGCGAAGGCCAGCTGGACGATAAAGAGATCGAAATCGATCTGGCCGCCGCGCCAATGGGTGTCGAGATCATGGCGCCTCCGGGTATGGAAGAGATGACCAGCCAGCTGCAGTCGATGTTCCAGAACATCGGCGGCCAGAAGCAGAAGCCGCGTAAGCTGCCGATCAAAGAAGCGATGAAGCTGCTGATCGAGGAAGAAGCCGCCAAACTGGTCAATCCGGAAGAGTTAAAGCAGGAAGCGATCGACGCGGTCGAGCAGCACGGCATCGTGTTTATCGACGAAATCGACAAGGTCTGTAAGCGTGGCGAAAGCTCCGGCCCGGACGTTTCCCGCGAAGGCGTACAGCGCGACCTGCTGCCGCTGGTGGAAGGCTGCACCGTTTCCACCAAGCACGGTATGGTGAAAACCGACCATATTCTGTTTATCGCTTCCGGCGCGTTCCAGGTCGCCAGCCCTTCCGATCTGATCCCGGAACTGCAGGGTCGTCTGCCGATCCGCGTTGAGCTACAGGCGCTGACCACGCACGACTTTGAGCGCATCCTGACCGAGCCAAGCGCGTCCGTCACCGTGCAGTACAAGGCGCTGATGAAGACCGAAGGCGTGGATATCCACTTTACGGAAGACGGCATCAGCCGCATCGCTGCCGCAGCCTGGCAGGTGAACGAAACCGCTGAGAACATCGGCGCGCGTCGTCTGCATACCGTGCTGGAGCGCCTGATGGAAGAGATTTCCTACGACGCCAGCGACCGCAACGGCGAGTCGATCACCATCGATGCCGATTACGTTGGTAAACATCTGGACGAGCTGGTAGCGGACGAAGATCTCAGCCGCTTTATTCTGTAATCTTCCACGCTCGCGCCTTTTTAAACCCCGTCGCTTACGCGCGGGGTTTTTCTTTGTCCGCCGCCTCTGCTTTCCCGCCCAATTCCTGACGTGGATTAATTCTCCGCGTGCAGACAGCCAGTAAACTGGTCGCTTTCCGGCATTCATCCTCTTTCAGCAAAGGCCCAGCCTGATGAGCGACAATATCTCTGCAGTTCCGGCTTTTACCTCTTTCCGCGCATGGCTGGAAAGCCTGCGCTTACGTACGCTGCCTTTAGCCTGCGCGTCAGTGATTACCGGCTCGGCGCTGGCCTGGCGTGAGGGACATTTCGATCCGGCCGTCGCGCTGCTGACGCTGCTGACCACGGCGCTGCTGCAAATTTTGTCCAATCTGGCCAACGACTATGGCGATGCGGTAAAAGGCAGCGACACGCCCGATCGCCTCGGCCCGCTACGCGGCATGCAGAAAGGGCTGATCGGCCTGAAGCAGATGCGCTTTGCGCTGACGCTGACGGTTGCGCTGACGCTGATCGCGGGCGTAACGCTGGTGGTACGCGCCTGTCAGAGCCTCGGCGATATGCTCGGCTTTCTGGCGCTGGGCGCGCTGGCCATCGTCGCCGCCATCGCCTATACGGTAGGGAAAAAACCTTACGGCTATCTTGGGCTGGGCGATCTTTCCGTGCTGGTTTTCTTTGGCTGGCTGGGCGTGGTGGGCAGCTTTTATCTGCAAACGCACGGTCTGCATCTGTTGGCTTTTCTGCCCGCGACCGGCTGCGGCCTGCTGGCGGTCGCCGTGCTCAACGTCAATAACATGCGCGATATCGACAGCGATCGGCGGAACGGTAAATTCACCCTGGCCGTACGGCTCGGCGCCTGTAACGCGCGCTATTACCATGCCATGCTGCTTTCCGGCGCGCTGTTTTGCTTTGGCCTGTATGCCAAACTGGCGATGCTGGACGCGTCGGGCTGGCTGTTTTTGCTCAGCGCGCCGCTGTTGTTCGGCCAGGCACGCTTTGTTATCAAACATACCGCCGCCGCCGCTATGCGGCCCGTGCTGGAGAAAACGGTAAAAGCGACGCTGCTGGTTAATCTGCTTTTCGCCATTGGTCTGGCGATGAACTAATCGCGATGTCCCTGACCTGCCGCAATTTTTAACAACTGATGATTTTGCCAACAACCGCCAGAAAGCGATATACTTAGTCTCCCTGTGGCGAACAGATGAACCCCTTATGAAATACGATACTTCCGAACTCTGCGACATCTATCATGAAGATGTGAACGTGGTTGAACCGCTCTTTTCAAACTTTGGTGGCCGCACCTCGTTTGGCGGGCAAATCACCACGGTGAAATGTTTTGAAGATAACGGGCTTCTGTATGATCTGCTGGAAGAAAACGGACGCGGGCGCGTGCTGCTGGTAGACGGCGGCGGCTCTGTACGGCGCGCGCTGGTCGATGCGGCGCTGGCTCGCCTGGCGTTGCAAAACGAATGGGAAGGGTTGGTGATCTACGGCTCCGTGCGCCAGGTAGACGACCTGGAAGAGCTGGATATCGGCATTCAGGCGATTGCGGCTATCCCGGCTGGCGCCGCTGGCGAAGGCATTGGCGAAAGCGACGTGCGCGTCAATTTTGGCGGCGTGACCTTCTTTTCAGGCGACCATCTTTATGCCGACAATACCGGTATTATCCTTTCCGAAGATCCGCTGGATATCGAATAGCACACCTTATCCTTCCAGAAGATCCACCGGCTGGCATATAGCAAAAACGGGTGCTGACTGGCACCCGTTCTTTTACCGCCTGCCGTCAAACCTGACTCAGACTTCTTCCATTTTTCCCAACAGCGCACGCAGACGCTCCTGCCAGACATGCTGCTCCTCTTTCAGGTGCTGGTTTTCACGCACCAGGGATTCGCTGTTGCCCGCGGCCTGCTGAACCTGCTGATTCAGGTTGTTGTTCTGCTCTTTCAGCTCTTCAATTTCCATCTGCAGCAGCGTGATAGTATCAATCGCCTGCTGTACTTTTGCTTCCAGTTTCTCGAACACTTCAAATGACATCGTAAATGACCTCTCCTAATCGCAAGGCGTTGATGTTGCAGACGCGGCGCGATCGACACTGGCCGACCCGCTGCGGCTCACAACGATGTTCCGATTGTATGTAGAGCGGCCCGCCAAGTCCAGCAACGAACCTGCTACGGCGCAGAGAGCCGCGTTTTTCAGCGCAGACCTAGTGTTTGTAACATTTACCCGCGATCCCTGCGCGGGTATTGTTAACAAATTGCAACATGAAATGGAAAACGAAAGCCAAAAGCCGCAGGAAAATTCCGTTAAAAGACGCGAAAACGCTCATTTTTTTGAAGCAGCACACAACTTTTGATTTCGCTATTTCTCGTTTATGCTCGTTAACGATAAATTCACAACAACCCCACACAAGATTGGGGCGACTCAGGGAAAGAGAAAAAAAAGCCGTACACCATTTAACCTCGCCTTCAGGAACCAACATCATGAGCCAGACAACCACCACCCTTAAAGGGCAGTGCATCGCCGAGTTTCTCGGCGTCGGCACGATTATTTTCTTTGGTGCCGGCTGCGTCGCGGCGGCAAAGGTAGCAGGCGCGGTACTCGGCCTGTGGGAAATCAGCATCATCTGGGGGATCGCCGTTGCCATGGCGGTTTACCTGAGCGCGGCCATTTCCGGGGCGCATTTGAACCCGGCCGTGACCCTGGCGCTTTGCCTGTTTGGCAACTTCGAAGGCCGTAAAGTTATTCCTTATATTGTGGCGCAGGTGGCAGGCGCCTTCTGCTCCGCCGCGCTGGTTTATGCGCTCTACCATAACCTGTTTCTGGACTACGAGCAGACGCACCATATGGTGCGCGGCAGCGTCGAGAGCCTGGATTTGGCCGGTATTTTCTCTACCTACCCTAATCCGCATATCAGCGTTGGCCAGGCTTTCCTGGTTGAAGCCGTGATCACTGCCGTGATGATGGGGCTGATTATGGCGCTGACCGACGACGGCAACGGCCTGCCGCGCGGCCCGATGGCTCCGCTGCTGATCGGCCTGCTTATCGCGGTTATCGGCGGTGCAATGGGTCCGTTGACCGGCTTCGCCCTGAACCCGGCCCGTGATTTCGGACCCAAGATCTTTGCCTGGCTGGCCGGTTGGGGTAACGTTGCTTTCACCGGCGCCCGCGATATTCCTTATTTCCTCGTGCCAATTTTTGGCCCGATTGTTGGCGCCTGCGTGGGTGCATTCGGCTACCGCTCTCTGATCGCCCGTAACCTGCCTGGCGCAGCTGCGGTAAAGAAGCCAGAGACGATAGCGCGTGCTGAACAGCGTAAAGCGTAAGTGCTAACCCTTTACACATCAGGAAGGATTTATGACTACAGATAAAAAATATATCGTCGCGCTGGATCAGGGCACAACCAGCTCCCGCGCCGTGGTGCTGGATCACGACTCCAACATTGTTGCGGTTTCCCAGCGCGAATTTCAGCAAATTTATCCTAAGACCGGCTGGGTCGAACACGATCCGATGGACATCTGGGCGTCGCAAAGCTCCACGCTGGTGGAAGTGCTGGCCCACGCCGATATCCGTTCGGACGAGATAGCCGCCATTGGCATCACCAACCAGCGTGAAACCGCTATCGTCTGGGACAAAGAGACCGGCAAGCCGATCTATAACGCTATCGTCTGGCAGGATCCGCGCACCGCCGACTACTGCGCCCGACTGAAAAAAGAGGGGCTGGAAGAGTATATTCAGCACACTACCGGGCTGGTGATTAACCCTTACTTCTCCGGCACCAAGGTTAAATGGATCCTGGATCACGTTGAAGGCTCGCGCGAGCGGGCAAAGCGCGGCGAGCTGCTGTTCGGCACCGTCGATTCCTGGCTGGTATGGAAAATGACGCAGGGACGGGTGCACATCACCGATTACACCAACGCCTCGCGTACCATGATGTTCAACATCCACAAGCTGGAGTGGGATCAGCGCATGCTGGATATCCTGGATATCCCGCGTGAAATGCTGCCGGAAGTGAAGTCTTCTTCCGAAGTCTACGGCCAGACCAATATCGGCGGTAAAGGCGGCACGCGTATCCCTATCGCCGGTATCGCGGGCGACCAGCAGGCGGCGCTGTATGGCCAGCTTTGCGTTCAGCCGGGCATGGCGAAAAACACCTACGGTACCGGCTGCTTTATGCTGATGAACACGGGCACGGAAGCGGTCACCTCCACTAACGGCCTGCTGACCACTATCGCCTGCGGCCCGCGCGGCGAAGTCAACTATGCGCTGGAAGGCGCGGTATTTATCGGCGGCGCGTCTATCCAGTGGCTGCGTGACGAGATGAAGCTAATCGGTGACGCCACCGATTCCGAATACTTCGCCACCAAGGTGAAAGACAGCAACGGCGTGTATATGGTGCCGGCCTTTACCGGCCTGGGCGCGCCTTACTGGGACCCGTATGCGCGCGGCGCTATCTTCGGCCTGACGCGCGGCGCGAACGCGAACCATATTATTCGCGCCACGCTGGAATCTATCGCCTTCCAGACCCGCGACGTGCTGGAAGCCATGCAGAATGACTCCAACACCCGCCTGCAGTCTCTGCGTGTCGATGGCGGCGCGGTGGCCAACAACTTCCTGATGCAGTTCCAGTCCGATATCCTGGGCACCCGCGTCGAACGCCCGGAAGTATTGGAAGTAACCGCGCTGGGTTCCGCCTATCTGGCGGGGCTGGCGGTCGGCTTCTGGAAAGATTTGGATGAAGTCCGTGCCAAGGCCGTCATTGAACGCGAATTCCGTCCGAGCATCGAAACCACCGAGCGTAACTATCGTTATGCAGGCTGGAAGAAAGCCGTTTCCCGCGCTCAGGCATGGGAAGACCACGAAGAGTAACGTCTTCTCGCCCGCAGTCGCCACGGCTGCGGGCATCTGTTCCGCCCCTCCTCCCTGATGTTCAGAACCCGGCGATAAGAATGCTGGCGTTTTTCCTCCCCGCCATGCCAGACTTCCTGCTTCATTACTTTGCGTAAGGCCCATTATGAAACGAGAACTCGCTATTGAATTTTCACGCGTAACGGAAGCGGCAGCGCTGGCTGGCTATAAATGGCTGGGGCGCGGCGACAAGAACGCGGCCGACGGCGCTGCGGTGCACGCCATGCGTATCATGCTGAATAAAGTCGATATCGATGGGCAAATCGTCATCGGCGAAGGCGAGATCGACGAAGCACCGATGCTGTACATTGGCGAAAAAGTGGGTAGCGGCCAGGGCGATGCGGTGGATATCGCGGTCGATCCTATTGAAGGCACGCGCATGACCGCCATGGGCCAGGCCAACGCGCTGGCCGTGCTGGCCGTTGGCGATAAAGGCACCTTTCTGAACGCGCCCGATATGTATATGGAAAAGCTGGCGGTTGGCCCTGGCGCGAAAGGCGCTATCGATCTGGCGTTGCCGCTGGCGGAAAACCTGCGAAATATCGCGCGGGCGCTGCAAAAACCGCTGACGGAGCTGACCGTCACCGTTCTTGCCAAGCCGCGCCATGACGGCGTGATTGCCGAGATGCAGCAGCTGGGCGTGCGAATTTTTGCCTTTCCCGACGGCGACGTGGCCGCCTCTATCCTGACCTGTATGCCGGACAGCGAAGTGGACGTGCTGTACGGCATCGGCGGCGCGCCGGAAGGCGTGGTTTCGGCGGCGGTGATCCGCGCGCTGGATGGTGATATGCAGGGACGCCTGCTGCCGCGTCACGCGGTCAAAGGCGATACGCCGGAAAACCGCGCGCTGGGTGAACAGGAGCTGCAACGCTGTCGGGCAATGGGTATTGAAGCCGGAAAGGTGCTGGCGCTGGGCGACATGGCGCGCAACGATAACGTTATTTTCTCCGCAACCGGCATCACCAGCGGCGATCTGCTGAAAGGCATTACGCGCCAGGGCAACGTCGCCACCACCGAAACGCTGCTGGTGCGCGGCAAATCGCGCACTATCCGCCGCATCCAGTCCATTCACTATCTGGATCGTAAGGACGCGAGCCTGCATCAATATATTCTGTAGGATGTTTACGGGCCGTTTGGCCCGTTACTTCATACCGCGTGCATCTCCGGCCTTTTCGACAAGGGTAGCCAGCACAGCAGGATCAGCAGCGCCATGGCGAACATCAGCATTCCCAGGCTGAACTGGCCGTTCTGCGGCAGCAGCGCCGACAGCCAGGCCGCCAGGCCCGATCCCAGGTTTTGCAGGCCGCCCAACAGCGCGCCCGCCGTACCGGCCATATAGGGCCACGGCTCCATGGCGCCCGTGGTCGCCAGGGGAAACAGCATGCCCGCGCCGAAGAAAAACAGCGCGGCAGGCGCCACCAGCGTCCAGATGGTCATCACGCCGAACCAGGCCGGGATCCACATCAGCGCGCCAGCCAGCAGGCAGCTATTGACCGACCACCACATCAGCTGCTGAAAAGGCTTATTGTCGCGACCGGCAAACCACGCGCCGAAAAACGCCGCCGGGATCGGCAGAATAAACAGCAGGCTGACCGTGAGGCTGTTGAGTCCCAGCACGCCGCCCATCAGCACGCCGCAGCTGGCTTCAAACACGGCGATGCCGCCCAGCGCGCCCATCAGCATAATCAGATAGCGCACAAAGGTGCTGTCAGCCAGCAGCGGCTTATAGCGTGAAAAAAGCGCGCGTTTTTCCAACGGCGCGGGACGCGTTTCCGGCAGCCAACGCAGCATTGCCGTGCCCACACCCAGGCAGAGCAACAGCAGAAAAATAAAGCAGGCGTGCCAGCCAAACAGATGAGTCAGCAGCGCGCCAATCACCGGCGCAACCAGCGGACTGACCAGAATGCCCATATTCAGCAGGCTGTTGGCCTGCCGCAGCGCGCCGCCCGCATACAGATCGCGCGGCATGGTGCGAGCCATCACGCCCGCCACGCCCGTTCCCAGTCCCTGAATGGCGCTGCCCAGCACCAGCAGATCGAAGGTCGGCGCGCCGAGCGCGACCAGTGAACCGATCATAAAAATAGTTAATCCGCCCAGGATAACCGGACGCCGCCCGATATTATCCGACAGCGGGCCATACAGCAGCTGCGAGCCGCCGTAGGTCATCAGATACGCGGCCATCACGCGCTGCACCACGCCGTCGCGCACGCCAAAATCCTGCGCGATGGTCGCCATCGCCGGAACATAAATGGTTTGCGCCATCTGTCCGACGGCCACCAGCGCGATCAGCATCACCAGCAAATGCCCGTTTGCAATTTTCTTCATTTTATCAGCACAATTTATCGGCTAAATCGCCATTAAACAGGACGATTGGCCAGGAAGGGTTTTCGATAGCGAGGAAAATATCAGGAACGCATGACAAAGCGAGAGGGCAAGGAAAAATGGTCTTTAATTAAGTGTCAGCAAAAGCGTTCAGCGGCGTAAATGAAACTGTACGTCGGATGCCGGATTTGTCGATATGAGCTTTGCGCATCACGGAGGCTGGCAAAAAAGCCGTTCCGTAGCGAAGATAGGCTATTCAACCGTTTTGACTAAGGAGCGCACTATGGCCGAGTGGGTCAACGCCACAGTACAGCAGGTGCAGGACTGGACGGAGAGCCTGTTCAGCATTACCGTCACCGCGCCCATCGATCCCTTTATTGCCGGACAGTTCGCCAAGCTGGCGCTGGAAGTCGACGGCGAACGCGTGCAGCGCGCCTACTCTTTTGTGAACGCCCCCAGCAACGCCAACCTGGAGTTCTACCTGGTGACGGTGCCGGAAGGCAAATTAAGCCCGCGACTTCATGCATTGCAGCCGGGCCAGAAGCTGATGATCACCAAAGAATCCGCCGGTTTTTTTGTGATAGATGAAATCCCCGAGTGCAAAACGCTGTGGATGCTGGCGACCGGGACGGCTATCGGCCCCTATCTTTCTATCCTGCAGGAAGGCAAAGGGCTGGCGCGTTTTGAGCATATCGTTCTCGTCCATGCCGTCCGCTACGCGCAGGACCTGAGTTATCTGCCGCTGATGCAGGCGCTGGAGCAGCGCTCTCAGGGACAGCTACGTATTCAGACGGTGGTCAGCCGCGAAGCAGCTGAAGGCTCGCTGACCGGCCGCGTGCCCGCGCTGATAGAGCGTGGCGAGCTGGAAGCCGCCGTCGGGTTGCCCATGACGGCAGAAGAGAGCCATATCATGCTGTGCGGCAACCCGCAGATGGTCAGAGACACCCAGCAGCTGCTGAAAGAGACGCGCGACATGCGCAAGCACCTGAAACGTAAGCCTGGCCATATCACCAGCGAACACTACTGGTAATCGGGCGTCCGACGGCCAAAATAGTTCACCTGCAACGTCGTTTTGCCGAAGCGGTTGGCGCCTTTGCTGCCGCTGAAGACGCCCAGTTCCAGGCTCATGGTCACCAGGATCAGCGTGGGAATAAAGCGCCCCAGCGTCCACTGCCAGCTGGCGGGCAGCGCCGACCAGTTCCCTGCCAGCAGCATCCACGCCACGATCAGCAGCAAAGCCCAGGCGGCCGATTTGTTACGGTCGTGCAGACGTTTCACCACCACGGCGCTGGACGGCCACAGCAGGCTGACCACGCAGAAGGCGGCGGTCTGCGTGCTGATCCAGCCTCGCGCGGCCAGGGTAAACAGCACGGTCAGCAGCACCAGCCACAGCGTCAGCCAAATCCACAGATCGCGCCGCCCCAGCCTGCCACGCCAGGAAAAACACCACGCTTGTAAGGTCATTTTTTCTTCCTCAGAACAGCGTCAGGCTTTGACTTTGCCGGTCATTGTCCGTTTTAATCTTGCGTTAACTGCATTAGTTAGAGCGACAGATAATGAATAAAGCGTTGTTCACGGGTTTTACGTTACTGGTCTGGCTGAGTACCGCGCCCGTTCGGGCCGAAGCCGGTCCTCAGGAGCGTGCTGAACATATGCCTACAGCGCCCTATCTTCTGGCGGGTGCGCCGACCTTTGATATGACTATCGGCCAGTTTCGCGAAAAGTATAATGCTATCAATCCAAAGTTACAGATTGCTGAATACCGGGCGACGGACAGCCGCGGTGATAAAAGTAATTTGACCCGTGCCGCCAGCAAGATCAATGAAAATCTCTACTCTTCTACCGCGCTGGAACAGGGAACCGGAAAGATCAAAACGTTACAGATTACCTGGCTGCCGGTGCCCGGCCCGGAAGAGAAAGCCGCACGGGATAAAGCGCTGGCCTATATGATTGCGCTGACGCGGTTTTTTGAACCGACGCTGACTCAGGAACAGAGTCAGAAGCGGCTGGACGATCTGCTGAGTAAAGGGAAAGGCTCGCGCTACTATGCCCAGGCGGAAGGCGCGCTGCGCTACGTGGTGGCCGACAACGGCGAAAAAGGGCTGACCTTCGCCATCGAGCCGGTAAAACTCGCCCTGAACGGCAGCTAACCGGGTTTAAAAATGACGAAAAGCAAAGCTCTGAAGGGCTTTGATCTCTATACTGTCCGGCAGACAACGCTGCTGAGGCAGGGTAATTAAACCGTATCGCGCTAAGCGTGGAGGATAGAATGCGACATCCGTTAGTAATGGGTAACTGGAAACTGAACGGCAGCAAACACATGGTCAACGAGCTGATTGCCGGTCTGCGTAATGAGCTGAGCGCCGTCGATGGCTGCGGCGTAGCCATTGCCCCTCCAACGATTTATCTGGATCTGGCGAAGCACGCCAGCTCGGGTAGCCATATCGTGCTTGGCGCGCAGAACGTGGACGTTAACCTGTCTGGCGCGTTCACCGGCGAAGTATCCGCCGAGATGCTGAAAGACGTAGGCGCGAAATACATCATTATCGGCCACTCCGAGCGTCGCACTTATCATAAAGAGAGCGACGAGCTGATTGCCAAAAAATTCGCGGTGCTGAAAACGGCCGGTCTGATCCCGGTACTGTGCATTGGCGAAACCGAAGCGGAAAACGAAGCGGGTAAAACCGAAGAAGTTTGCGCACGCCAGATTGACGCCGTGCTGGAAACCCAGGGCGCTGACGCGTTCAACGGCGTGGTCATTGCCTATGAGCCAGTCTGGGCTATCGGCACCGGCAAATCCGCTACCCCTGCACAGGCCCAGGCCGTGCATAAATTTATCCGTGACCATATCGCCAAAAAAGATGCCGCTGTCGCAGAACAGGTCATTATCCAGTACGGCGGTTCCGTTAACGATAAGAATGCGGCCGAGCTGTTTGCCCAGCCGGATATCGATGGCGCGCTGGTTGGCGGCGCATCGCTGAAAGCGGATGCTTTCGCGGTGATCGTTAAGGCTGCCGCAGCGGCTAAAAAAGCCTGACGCTGCCGATAAAGCACAGTGCCTGTTCCGTCCGGCAGCATGCCGGACGTATCAATCTGTGACGCCTGTTCCGCCCGTGCGGAGCAGGCATTTTTTTGTCCGGCCTGCGCGGAGGTTTTTTTAATCGGCCTGTCCGCACGGAGATATCCACCCTCATTTTACCCGCCACGCGGCTGAATCGTCCGTCGGCCTTTCCCACTTAACAATCAATTAACATTTAATAACAACTAAATTCTCTGCGATCTCCCCTGCTCACGCCTGCTTTTCAGGCTTTACCTGCCTGCTTTTTGCACAACTCCATCCGAAGAAAACCAAATTATCCTTATGAAAATTAATAATAAATAACCGCTAACTCTCTTTGCCGTTTCGCTGAAGCAGCCTCTGGTATTACTTCCTCTAATTTTGTTTGATTATTCATTCTCATTTTTAATCTTTAAACAATTTTTTAATTGCTACGTAACAATGGTATATTTCCACAACGCTTAACGCGCGTTAATCATCCGTTTTTGTGATGGAAGCGCACTGTACTCAGCGAAGCGGCTACCACGGTCCGAAAGAGATCGCCGCCGTTTCACCTGCTCACCATGTTGATTTATCAACATACGGAGAAGTCGCCTCATGCCAAAATTAGCAGGACTTCTGGCCGCTATGGGCTCTGCGAAAGCCGCTACGGCAGATGAAGAAAAAGACGTATTACTGATCGGCGGAGGCGCGATGAGCGCTACGCTTGGCACCTGGTTGCAGGCTCTGGAACCCGAGTGGCGCATCAGTATGATCGAACGCCTGGACAGCGTGGCTGAAGAAAGCTCCAACGGCTGGAACAACGCCGGTACCGGGCATGCCGCGCTGGCCGAAATGAACTATACGCCGCAGAAAGAAGACGGCTCGGTCGATATCAAAAAAGCCGTCGAGATCAACGAAGCGTTTCAGATCTCGCGCCAGTTCTGGTCCCATCTGGTCCAGAAAGGCGTCCTGCGCAATCCACGCAGCTTTATCAACACCGTTCCCCATATGAGCTTTGTCTGGGGCGACGACAACGTGGCGTTCCTGAAGAAACGCTTTACGGCGCTGCAGAAAAGCTCGCTGTTTCGCGGTATGGAGTATTCAGAAGACCCGGAGCAAATCAGGGCGTGGGCACCGCTGCTGATGGAAGGACGTGACGACAAAGATCGCGTTGCCGCCACGCGCATCACCACCGGCACCGACGTGAACTTCGGCGAAATCACGCGCCAGATGGTGGCATCGCTACAGAAAAACCAGCATTTTTCGCTGGAAACTGGCCATGAGGTTCGCGGCTTTAAGCGCAACGGCGACGGCAGCTGGAACGTGACCGTGGCCGATTTGAAAAACAACGGCCGCCGGAAAACCATTCGCGCGAAATATATCTTTATCGGCGCGGGCGGCGCGGCGCTGACGCTGCTCCAGCAGACCGGTATTCCAGAAGCCAGAGAATATGCGGGCTTCCCGGTCGGCGGCGAGTTCCTGGTAAGCGAAAACCCGGAGATCGTGAAGCGCCATCTGGCCAAAGTGTACGGCAAAGCTTCCGTTGGCGCGCCGCCGATGTCCGTGCCGCATCTGGATACGCGGATGCTGGATGGCAAGCAGGTGCTGCTGTTCGGGCCGTTTGCCACCTTCTCGACGAAGTTCCTGAAGCAAGGCTCGCTGTGGGATATGTTCGGCTCCATGACCTCGTCGAACTTTAAGCCAATGGTGCACGTCGGGCTGGATAACTTTAACCTGGTGAAATACCTGATTGGCCAGGTCATGCTGACCGATGACGATCGCTGCCAGGCGCTGCGGGATTATTTCCCGGAGGCGAGAAAAGAGGACTGGCGTCGCGTTAAGGCGGGCCAGCGCGTACAGATTATCAAGAAAGACGCGCAGAAAGGCGGCGTGCTGAAGCTGGGCACAGAGGTCGTCACGTCGCAGGACGGCACCATCTCCGCGCTGCTGGGCGCCTCGCCGGGTGCTTCCACGGCCGCGCCTATCATGATCGATCTGATGAGCAAAGTGTTCGCTGAGCAGATGGCGACGTCGGCATGGCAGGCAAAGCTGAAAGCAATAGTGCCCTCTTACGGCCAGAAGCTGAACGGCAACGTGGCGGCAACCGAGCACCAGCTGGCGGAAACCAGCCGCGTTTTGCAGCTCGACTACACGCCGTTTACCGCGGCCAATGACGAAGCGGCGGTGGCCGCAGCCGTAATCGGTAAATAGTAAAGCCTGAAGGCGGGATCTCCCGCCTTTTTTACGCGCGCATTTTGCCGCTTCCTGCACAACTCCCCCAGGCGTCTATGCTTTTAGCTGACTCATTTAAAAGGAGCAGCTGATGGACACCTCTTCACCCCATTCCGCTACCGAGACTGAATTAGCGCTGCTTGACCGTTACTGGCGCGCCGCTAACTATCTTTCGGTCGGGCAGATTTACCTGATGGCTAATCCTCTGCTGCGCGAGCCGCTGCAGCCTGAACATATCAAGCCTCGTCTGCTGGGGCACTGGGGAACCACGCCGGGCCTGAACTTTATCTATGCGCACCTGAACCGCATTATTCGCCAGCGCGATCTCAACCTGCTTTATATCTGCGGCCCCGGCCACGGCGGGCCAGGCATGGTCGCCAATACCTGGCTGGAAGGCACCTACAGCGAAATCTACCCAAAAGTCAGCGCGGACGCGCAGGGCATGCAGCATCTTTTCCGCCAGTTTTCGTTTCCTGGCGGCATTCCCAGCCACGCGGCGCCGGAAACGCCCGGCTCCATCCATGAAGGCGGCGAGCTGGGCTATTCGCTGGTGCACGCCTTTGGCGCGGCTTTCGATCATCCGGATCTTATCGTGCCCTGCGTGATCGGCGATGGCGAAGCGGAAACCGGCCCGCTGGCGGCCAGCTGGCACGGCACTAAGTTTTTAAACGCCGCGCGGGACGGCGCCGTGCTGCCGATCCTGCATCTGAACGGCTACAAAATTGCCAATCCTACGCTGCTTGGCCGCAGCAGCGATGAAGATCTGCGGCAGCTGTTCGCTGGTTACGGCTATGAACCGCTGTTTGTCAGCGGCGACGACCCGCAAAAAATGCACCGTCTGATGGCCGACACGCTGGATCGTGCTTTCGATCGCATCCGTGACTTCCAGCAGCAGGCGCGTCAGGGCCACACCGGCGACAGCGTACCGGCATGGCCGATGATTATTCTGCGCAGCCCGAAAGGCTGGACCGGCCCAAAAACGGTGGACGGCAAAAAGGTGGAAGGATTCTGGCGCGCGCATCAGGTGCCGGTTTCCGAATGTCGGGAAAACGACGAGCATCGCCAGCTGTTACAAAACTGGCTGCAAAGCTACCGGCCTGACGATCTGTTTGATGAACAAGGCAGGCTTAAACCCGAATTGCAGGCGCTGGCGCCACAGGGCGAAAAGCGCATGGGCGCGACGCCTTACGCCAACGGCGGCCGGCTGCGCAAACCGTTAAAAACGCGGGATATTCGGGAATTTGCGGTAAAAATCGATAAGCCTGGCGACACGCAGGAGCAGTCTACCGCCGTGCTGGCGAGCTATCTGAGCGCTATCTTCCGCGATAACCCTGATAACTTCCGTCTGTTCGGCCCGGACGAAACCGCCTCTAACCGGCTGAGCAAGGTTTTTGACGTCACTAATCGCACCTGGATGGAGGCGATCCGCGATTACGACGAGCAGCTGGCGCCGGATGGGCGGGTAATGGAAATCCTCAGCGAGCATCAGTGTCAGGGCTGGCTGGAAGGCTATCTGTTAACCGGTCGCCACGGCCTGTTCAACTGCTACGAAGCCTTTATTCATATTATCGATTCGATGTTCAACCAGCACGCCAAGTGGCTGAAGGTGTCCCGCAAGCTGCCGTGGCGCGAGCCGATCGCCTCGCTTAACTATCTGCTTTCCTCGCACGTCTGGCGACAGGATCACAACGGCTACAGCCATCAGGATCCCGGTTTTATCGATCACGTTATCAACAAGAAAGCCGATATTGTTCGCGTTTATCTGCCGCCGGATGCCAATACTCTGCTGTGGGTCGGCGATCACTGCCTGAAAACCTGGGACCGCATTAACGTGATCATCGCCGGCAAGCAGCCGGAGCCGCAGTGGCTGAGCATGGATGAGGCTATCGCGCACTGTGAAAAAGGCATGGGGATCTGGCCTTGGGCAGGCAACGAGAAGCCAGGCAAACAGCCGGACGTGGTAATGGCCTGCGCGGGCGACGTGCCGACGATGGAAACGCTGGCGGCCGTCGATCTGCTGCGGCAATATCTGCCCGATCTGTCGGTTCGCGTCGTTAACGTGGTGGATTTAATGGCTTTGCAAACCCGCGACCAGCATCCGCACGGGCTGGAAGAGCAGGATTTCGATGCGATCTTTACGCGCGACAGGCCGGTGGTGTTCGCCTTCCACGGCTATCCGGCGCTGATCCATCGCCTGGCCTACCAGCGCAATAATCATCCGAATTTCCACGTCAGAGGCTTTAACGAAGAAGGCACCACCACCACGCCTTTCGATATGACGGTGCTGAACGAGCTGGATCGTTACCACCTGGCGCAGGAAGCGATCCTGCGCGTGCCGGGATTACAGGAGAAAGCCGCCGACGTGCTCGATAAGCTTCAGGAGAAGCTGGCGGCTCATCACGCCTGGGTGCGTGAATACGGCGAGGATATCCCGGAAGTCCGGGACTGGAAGTGGCCGTCGCAGCAAGGCGGCGGCGAAGTCGGCGACTAAAACAGAAGGCGGCTTTCGGGCCGCCCTTTTTTATGGCTTTAACACCTCTGCCAGCATCCAGCCGATGGTGGCCACCAGCGACAGCGCCATCACGCTGTTAAAGGCCCGCAGCTTCCACGCCACCTGCAAATGCCTGCCCAATCTGTCGCCCATCATCGCCCAGACCAAAATGCAGGGCAGATTCAGCGCGGCGAAACCGCTCATGATCGGCAGGATGCCGCTGCTGGCGGAATAGATCAGCGCTACGTTGGTGGCCATCAGCCAGGCCTTTGGATTGACCACCTGAAACAGCGCGCTGCCCGGCAGCGTCAGCGGCCTCGCTTTTTCCCGCAGTTCCGGCGCGCCCGCGCGGAAAATCTTCCACGACAGCCACAGCAGATAGGCACAGCCCAGCAGCGTTAAAGGCAGGCGAATGGCGCTCATCCACAGCAGCAGGCTGTCCAGCAGCAGCGCGGCGATCGCTATCTGCAAGGCGCAGCCCAGCGTGATGCCGAACATCATCGGCACGGTGCGGCGCATCCCGAAGTTAACGCCGGAAGTGGCAAGCATCAGATTGTTCGGCCCAGGCGTGATCGACATAACGGTAACGTAGCTGAAAAAAGAGGGATCGAGCATGGCCGCTCTCCTGCAAGTGAATGAGAAGAACATGGTAAGGCGTCTGCGATGATGGTAACAGATTCAGAAATCCACTATTGTTATGAGCACAATCCTTGTTATCGATTAACTGTACCCATTAGCCGGAGACGTGACTGTGTCCATTATCGATCCGCAAGAGCAGACGCTGTATCACCAGCTGGCCGAAACGCTGGCGGAAGCTATTCACAACGGCACCTGGCTGCCGGGTAGCCGCCTTCCCGCCGTGCGCCGCTGCGCCGCTATCCATCAGGTCAGCGTTAACACCGTGCTGACGGCCTATCGGCTACTGGAAGATCGCGGACTGATCGAAGCGCGTCCCCAGTCCGGCTACTATGTCCGGGGCGTGCTGCCTTCGTTAAGGGCGCGCAACGGCCACCAGTCACAGGTGCGCACGCCCGGCAGCGAGAAGCTCGATTTGATCGATACCGTCTTTGCGGCGCAAAACCATCCGGACTATATCAACCTTTCGCTGGCCTGCCCGCAAAACAGCGATTTCTTTCCGACGGCGAAAATCAGCCGCATTATGGCTTCGCTGCTGCGGCGCGAACCTGGGCTGATCGGCCGCTACGCGCTGCCGCCGGGAAGCCAGCGTCTGCGTCGTGAAATCGCCCGGCGCGTAGCGGATTTGGGCATGATGCTCACCGCCGAAGATATTACGCTGACGCACGGCTGTATGGAGGCGCTACAGCTGGCTCTGCGCGCCGTCACCAAGCCCGGCGACTGCATCGGGCTGGAAACGCCCACCTATTTCTACCTCTTCCCTCTGGTGGCGAGCCTGGGCCTGAAGGTGCTGGAGCTGCCTACCGATCCGCAGCACGGTCTGTCGCTGGACGCGCTGGAGCTGGTGCTGCGTGAGCAGCGCATTCAGGCGCTGGTAGCCATGCCGACGGTACAAAATCCGCTGGGCTGCACCATGCGGCTGGAGGATAAAAAGCGGCTGGCGAAGCTGGTTAACCATTATCAGGTGCCGCTGATCGAGGATGGGCTTTATGACGAGCTGCAATTCTGCTGGCCGCTGTCGCCAGCGGTAAAGGCTTTCGATACGGATGGCTGGGTGCTGCACTGCGCCAGCTTCACTAAAACGGTGGCGCCCGATTTTCACGTTGGCTGGATAGCGGCGGGACGTTTTTCCCAGGCGCTGGCGCGGCTTAAGTCGGTTTCTTCCCTGACGGAATCAAAATTGCTGAGCGAAACGCTTGGGCTGTTTCTGGAATCTGGCGGCTACGATCGTCATCTTCGCACCATGCGTCGCCGCTATGCCACGTTAATGGATGAGGCGCGCGGCCTGATCGCCCGGCATTTCCCGCAGGGCACCAGAGCGACGCTGCCCAGCGGCGGCTTTATCTTTTGGGTCGAGCTGCCGGGCCAGATCGACTGCATCGATCTGTTCCACCGCCTGCTGCAGGAGAAAATCTGCCTGACGCCGGGCGCGCTCTATACGCTGAGCGACCGCTGCAACAGCGCGATCCGGCTGACCTGCTGCTACCACTTTGACGAACGCTATACCTGGGCACTGAAGCGCACCGGCGAGCTGGCCTGCGAGATGAGCGGCATCCCGCCCGGCATAGCCTGAGCCGTTACGGCATCCCGTTGCGTCCCCAGTGCGCGTAGCCCTTACGCTTCGTCAGGCGCTCGTAGTAGGCGCGCACCGCCGCCAGCTCGGGATGCTCCATCGGCGTTTCATACCAGCGGTTCACCGACAGCCCAATCGGGATATCGGCCAGCGAGAACGCGTCGCCCGCGACAAAAGCGCCGGTTTTTTCCAGCTGCTGATTAAGAATAGCCATTGTGTAGTTCCAGCCTTTACAGGCGGCGGCCAGCAGGCGCGGATCCTGATGGGCGGGGGAATGCCGCACCAGCGACATAAACGCATAGCGCCAGGAAGTATTCAGTTCGGTGGCCTGCCAGTCAATCCACTGATCGACCCGTCCACGCGCGCGCGGTTCCTGTGGGTAGAGCCAGCCGCCTTCATAAGCGTTCGCCAGATAGCGAATGATGGCGTTGGACTCCCATAATATAAAATCGCCTTCCTGAATAACCGGCATTAATGCGTTGGGATTAAGCGCCCTGAATTCGGCCTCCTGAGGCGATCTGGCGCCTTCGCCCCACTCTTCGCGTGCAGAGGCGATACCCAGTTCCTCACAGGCCCACAGGACTTTACGGACGTTGATAGACGATGCACGCCCCAGTATTTTCAGCATATTTCCGTCACTTTTTTGTTCGGGTTTAGGCTACCTGTTACAGCGTGAACTGATAACGGCGCTCCTTAACCTGAAAATAGCACCTCTTCAGCACCCCGACCGGGAAAATTCCTGATATTGTCAAAGAAAATTAATGGAAAGGAGAGACAGATGACGCAGCTACGCGCTTTTAAACAGGTTGATGTTTTTACCTCTTCGCCTTTAAACGGCAACCCGCTGGCGGTGATCATGGCGGCCGAGGATCTCAGCACAGAGCAGATGCAGGCCGTGGCCCGCTGGACGCATTTATCGGAAACCACCTTTGTTCTGCCGGCAACCAACGAGGCCGCCGATTACCGGGTGCGTATCTTTACGCCGGACGGCGAACTGCCGTTCGCTGGCCACCCAACGCTCGGTACGGCCCATGCGCTGCTGGAATCCGGTATTAGCCTGAAGAAGCCGGGCCAGATTGTGCAGCAGTGCGAGCTGGGGCTGGTAAAGGTTAAGATTGCCGACGACGGCGCGCTGGCTTTTGCCGCCCCGGAGGCGACGCTGACGGAATTTAACGAGGCGCCGCTGGGCAGCGCGTTAAACACCGATGCGATAGAAACCCGTCTGCCGGTAATGATTGCGGATATGGGCATTCGTTTTCTGCTGGTACCAATGGTTTCCGCCGAAGCGGTGCTGGCGATCAAACCCAACGTTACGGAATTTGAACGGCTGCTGAAAAAAGCCCGCGTGACCGGCGTGATGCCGTTTGGCCCTTTGCAGGGCGCAGCGGAACAGTATGAGGTGCGCGGCCTGCTGATGGAGCACGGCTCGCTGTGCGAAGATCCCGTGACCGGCAGCGCCAACGCCTGTCTCGCCCGCTACCTGCAGGCGCAGGGCGTGGAGCTGGATTACCGCGTGCGTCAGGGCACGGCTTTACAGCGCGCCGGTCGCCTGAGCGTAAGCTGGGCGTCGGGCACAGCCTGGATTGGCGGCCAGACGGTCACGGTCATAGACGGCACGATCCGTCTTTGAGGCTAAAGCCGGGAGGCGCGACGCTTCCCGGCCTGAAACGCCTCAGAGAAACATGCCGCCGGACGCCTCGATGCGCTGTCCGGTGATCCAGGCGCTTTCGTCACTGAACAACATGGCGATCGCCTTGCCGATATCGTCCGGCAGCCCCACGCGACCCAGCGCCGTGACGGAAGAGATAAACGCATTAATTTGCGGATTGTCGCGTACTCGCCCATCGCTGAAGTCCGTTGCGATAGCGCCGGGTGCCAGGATATTGACGCGAATGCCCCGCGCCGCCAGCTCTTTCGCCTGATAGCGCGTTAACACTTCCATCGCACCTTTTACCGCCGCATACGCTCCGGAGCCAGGCTGGCTGAAACGCGTCAGGCCGCTGGAGACATTAAGGATATGCCCACCGTCGGCTATCAGCGGTAGCAGCTGCTGCGTCAGAAAAAACGGCCCTTTAAAATGGACGTTAACCAAAGCCTCGAGCTGCGCTTCCGTGGTCGACGCAAAAGGCTCATGCAGCGCCGTGCCTGCGTTGTTTAATAAATAATCAAAGCTGTCACGCTGCCAGATCGCTTTTAGCTGTTTTTGCACTTCGCTGACAAAGCCGGGAAAGGCCTGACTGTCGCCGACGTCCAGCTGTAGCGCGACGCCACGGGCGCCCAGCGCTTCAATTTCCTTAACGACCGCCTGCGCCTCCTGTTCTTTACTGCGCCAGGTAAAAATCACGTCAATGCCCTTTTCAGCCAGTTTCAGCGCGCCGTTTCTGCCTAAACCCCGGCTGCCGCCGGTAATAACCGCAATTTTATGGCTCATTTCTCGCTCCGTAGGTTCCGCTGTGGATAAAAAACAGGATATTGCCCGCAAAGCGATCTATAAATGGTCCTGGCTACGCATCACTGTTTCGTTATAAGCAACAATGGGCGGATAAATGGATAAAATTCACGCAATGCAGGTTTTCGTCAGGGTCGCTGAACTTCAGAGCTTCACCCGCGCTGCCGACAGCATGGGATTGCCTAAAGGCAGCCTGTCGCGGCAGCTGCAATCGCTGGAAAACGCGATGGGCGTACGGCTGCTGCACCGTACTACGCGGCGCGTCCAGCTGACGCAGGACGGCATGATCTATTACGAACGCTGCCGCGACGTGCTGGCGACGCTGGATGAAATGGATTCGCTGTTCCAGCACGATCCCGCCACGCTAAGCGGCAAGCTGCGGGTGGATATGCCCATCAGCATGGCGTGCGACTATATCCTGCCGCTGCTGCCGGATTTTATGCAGCACTATCCCGGCATCGAACTGGAGCTGAGCAGCAGCGACAGACGCGTGGACGTGGTGCGGGAAGGCTTTGACTGCGTGGTGCGCGTCGGCGTGCTGGAAAGTTCCGGCCTGATCGCCAGGCCTTTGGGTAAGCTGACGCTGATTAACTGCGCCAGCCCTGACTATCTGGCGCGTTTTGGTACGCCGACCACGCCGGACGATCTCGTCTCGCACGCGATGGTGCACTACAGCCAGCAGATTGGCGTGCAGCCGACGGGCTTTGAATACTTTGACGGTAAAAATAGCCGCTATATTCAAACCGGTGGAACGGTAACCGTTAACAGCACGGAAACCTATCGCGCCGCCTGTCTGGCCGGCCTGGGCATTATTCAGGTGCCGGAACGCGGCGTAAAACAGGCGCTGACCGAGCGAAAGCTGGTCGAGATCCTGCCGCATTTTCGCGCCGAACCGATGCCCGTTTCGCTGATTTATCCCCATCGCCGCAACCTGACGCGTCGGGTTCAGGTCTTTATGGAATGGCTGACCCAGGCAATGAAAAACTACGTTGCCTGAGCGTCCGGCTATAATTTGTTTTACGCCATGCACTTGAAGGATATGAAGAAGGATCCATGAAGGAAAATAAACCCGAAGAGAAAAAAGCGGAAAAGCCGCTGATTAATATCAAAACCGGCAATCAAACCGTTGATAAGTCGATTACGCGCGTTTCCCGTCTGGTAAGCTGGTTTCAGGCTATTCCGGCGGTGGCGCATTTTATCCGCGCCGGGGAGCGCTTTACCGACCGCATGGGCAGCCAGTTTGGCGCGGCGATCACCTATTTTTCTTTTCTTTCGCTGATCCCCATTCTGATGGTGTCGTTTGCGGGTGTGGGTTTCGTACTCGCTTCCAATCAGGATCTGCTGACGGATTTGATCGACAGAATGGTTAACAGCATCAGCGATCCTACGCTGGCCACTACGCTGAAAAACAGCGTGAAAACGGCCGTCGAGCAGCGCACTACCGTGGGGATCACCGGCCTGCTGGTGGCGCTCTATTCCGGCATCAGCTGGATGGGCAACCTGCGCGAAGCCGTCCGCGCGCAGTCGCGCGACGTCTGGGAACGTAACCAGCAGGATAAAGAAAAGATTTACTTCAAATACACCCGCGATTTTATCTCGCTGATAGGCCTGGTGCTGGCGCTGTTTATTACCATCATGCTGACTTCGGTCGCTGGCGCGGCGCAGGACGCCATCGTGCGGGCGCTGGGGCTGGACGGTATCGAATGGCTGCGCCCGGCGATGACCACCATTGCCCTGACCATCTCTATCCTGGCGAACTATTTGCTGTTTCTGTGGATTTTCTGGCGCCTGCCGCGCCACCAGCCGCGTAAAAAGGCGCTGTTCCGCGGGACGCTGCTCGCCGCTATCGGCTTTGAGGTGATTAAAGCCATTATGACCATGACGTTGCCGAAGCTGGCTTCTTCACCTTCCGGCGCGGCGTTCGGCTCCGTGCTTGGCCTGATGGCTTTCTTCTACTTTTTCGCGCGTCTGACGCTGTTCTGCGCCGCCTGGATAGCCACGGCGGAATATGCGGATGATGAGCCGGAGCAGGCTAATACTCCGGTCTGATAACAATCAGGATGACGGCTGCAAAATAGCGCAGCTGTGATCCTGAAGCTCTTCCGCCGAACCCCGGTTCAGCAGCAGCAGATTGCGCTTAATCACCATCAGCACCCGCCGCCCGCCCGGCATTGCCGCCACCGCGATACCGTATTTCCCCATCTCCTCACGCGCGCCCGGCAGCTCGTTTGCAATGCGGACAAACGGACTGGTTTTTTTCAGTTCGTCACGGCTCACTATCCTGATCTGATACTCATGCTTACCCAACTGCGCCGACTGCCATTTCTCGCTTAGCGAGCTGTTCAGGCTGTCCAGCCGCCGCCGGATATCCGGACGCAGGCAGGAGATATGAATATGCAGCTGATTTTGCGTTCTGCCGCGCTGCGAGTTAATGCTTAACGCTACCGCGCTGTCGTCTACCGGCGAGCCGCGACGCTCTTCCATATAGTGACGCGCGTGCCAGGCCTCGGCAAAATAGTTAGGAGCAAAAGGATTAAGCAGCTCCGGACTTTCGATACCGGCAAGCTTTTTCACGGGCATTAACAGGAACTGTAGCGGCCCTTCCCGATCTTTCATCACCACGTAGCCGTTGCGCAAATCTACAATGCGGCAGGGCGCCGGATCGTTGTTTTGTTGCTGATTGGGTACGCACTGCTGGCTGACGATATTCCATAATGCATTGGCATTGTGTTTAAAACTGAGCGCCTTGCAGCCTGCAATAACAGCCACGGACGCCACGATGCCCATAATCAGGACACGCGTTCCTCCCTGCATGACAACAACCTCTGCGCGTTAAATTGCGCATAATGTAAACGAATCGTTGCTAAAGGTCATGCTAAATAATCAACACGCGTGACTATTTGGCGGAAGCTTTTTGGAATCAGCAGGATATAACGAAGAAAACAAAAGCCAGTCGGATGACTGGCTTCTGACTGATGACAAACTCACCCTCTGTCAGCATTCTGAAGATATTAACGCTGCATGGCTTTGTCGTAGGTGCCGCCATCCGCAAAATGCGTTTTCTGCGCTTTGGCCCAGCCGCCGAACTTAGGATCGTCGATGGTAAACAGCTTCACCGGCGCGAATTTGTCGGCATATTTTTTCGCCACTGCCGGATCGCGCGGACGATAATAGTTTTGCGCCGCGATATCCTGACCTTCCGGCGAATAAAGGTATTTCAGGTAGGCATCGGCCACTTTACGGGTATCGCGCTCGTCGACCACTTTATCCACAACGGATACCGTCGGCTCGGCCAGAATCGACTCGCTCGGCGTCACAATCTCAAACTGGTCTTTGCCAAGCTTGTTGACGGCCAGGTAAGCTTCGTTTTCCCACGCGATCAGCACGTCGCCGATGCCGCGTTCAACAAAAGTATTGGTTGCGCCGCGTGCGCCGGAATCCTGTACTTCAACATTCTTAAACAGCGCCTTGATATAGGCCAGCGCCTTGTCGTTGTCGCCGTTGTTTTTGTCCAGCGCCCAGCCCCAGGCAGCCAGATAGTTCCAGCGCGCGCCGCCAGAGGTTTTTGGGTTTGGCGTGATCACGGAAACGCCAGGCTTCGTCAAATCCTGCCAGTCGTGGATCTGTTTTGGGTTGCCCTTGCGGACCAGGAACACAATGGTGGAAGTATAAGGGGCGGAGTTTTCCGGCAAACGCTTGATCCAGTTTTTGTCGATGCGTCCGCGCTCGGCAATAGCGTCCACGTCGGAAGCCAGCGCCAGCGTCACCACATCGGCGCGAATGCCGTTAATCACGGAGGTCGCCTGCTTGCCGGAGCCGCCATGCGACTGACGGATCACCACGTTATCGCCTGTTTCCTGCTTATAGTGCGCGCTGAAAGCTTTGTTGTACTGCTCGTAAAGCTCACGGGTAGGATCGTAAGAGACGTTTAACAGCTGGATATCTTTTGCCAGAACACTGGTTGAAGCCAGCAGCAGGGTTAATCCGATGCTCCACTTTTTCATTATGCGCGCTCCCAAAGGTTTTTTCTGGCAGAGAGCGTGACACAAAGTGACTGCTGACTTAAAGAATTAAAAGATAGCTGTAATAACTGAATGGAATATCACTTTGCATAATAAAGGCGCTGACGGGCAGCGCCTGAAAAGTCATTACGATTTAATAAAGACGTTTAGCCGTATCCAGCCAGTCGCCTTTAAATGGACGCTTCATATTCTCAATGGCGTCAATAATATCGTGATGCACCATCTTCTCATTCTGAATACCGACGCAGCGGCCGCCGTAGCCCTGAAGCAGCAGCTCGATAGAGTAGGCGCCCATCCGTGAAGCCAGAATGCGGTCATAGGCTACCGGCGCGCCGCCGCGCTGAATGTGGCCCAGCACCGTCGAGCGGGTTTCGCGTTTGGTTTCGGATTCGATATATTTCGCCAGCTCGTCGATATCGCAAATGTGCTCGGTAATCGCCACAATCGCGTGCTTTTTACCTTTAGCGATGCCCGCTTTGATTTCCTGCACCAGCTCTTCGCGAGTAAACGGAATTTCCGGCAGGACGATAAATTCGCAGCCGCCCGCGATCGCTGCCGCCAGCGTCAGATCGCCGCAGTAGCGGCCCATCACTTCGACAATAGAGATACGCTGATGGGAAGAAGAGGTATCGCGCAGGCGGTCAATGGCCTCTACCACCGTTTCCAGCGCGGTAAAGTAGCCGATAGTGTAATCCGTACCGGCTACGTCGTTATCGATGGTGCCCGGCAGGCCGATGCAGGGAAAGCCCATCTCCGTCAGCCTTTTGGCGCCCATATAGGAGCCATCGCCGCCAATGACCACCAGCGCATCAATCCCGCGCTTTTTCATGTTCTCAATGGCCACGGCACGAACGGACTCTTCGCGGAACTCCGGGAAACGCGCCGACCCCAGGAAAGTACCGCCGCGGTTGATCATATCGGAAACGCTGTAGCGATCCAGATTTACCATGCGGTCTTCATATAATCCCAGGTAGCCGTCATAAATACCAAAAACTTCAAGATTTTCACTCAGCGCCGCACGAACGACACCCCGAATAGCTGCATTCATGCCAGGCGCGTCACCGCCGCTTGTCAGTACACCGATTTTTTTGATCATGACAACCTCTGAACTTGTTAATGCAAATTTTAAATTCTGAACGCCTTGGGGGATCGGCGTACGCGAGCGATCGACTAATGTTGGCAATAGTATATCAAAGCCTTTTAGCTGAATTGATTCAGGTCAGAGATCATTCTGCTATTTTTCCATCGCAAAATAACTCTTTCAGGCAATTTTCGGGTAACTCTTTTAACTCTCTGAAAATCATAGCCCATTCAGCTCCTTTTCAGGTACTACCGAGCAGGGATCCTGGTGAATAGTAATATCAGAACCGGGAAAAGCTTTCAGCAACGCTCGTTCAACTTCTTCCGCAATCAGGTGCGCCTGAAACAGCGTCAGATGGTCTTTTAGTTCCAGATGCAGCTGAATAAAACGCGTCGGGCCGGAAAGACGCGTGCGGATATCGTGTACGCCTTCCACACCGGGCCACTGGCCGGCAATGGTCGCAATTTCTGCCTTCTCTGACTCCGGCAGCGCCCTGTCCAACAGCAGCTGTACTGCTTCGTACCCCATCCGCAGCGCGTTATAGAGGATCCAGACGCCGATACCCAACGCAAACAGCGCATCGGCGCGTTTAAAGCCATACCAGCTCAATCCCAGCGCTATCAGGATGGCGCCGTTCATAATAACGTCAGATTGATAGTGAAGCATATCGGCGCGAATGGCGAGACTGTGGGTTTTGCGCACCACCCAGCGCTGAAAAGCGACCAGAAGTAGCGTAGAAAAGAGCGCAATAAGCGTGACGATAACCCCAACCAACGGCGCACGCATCCCGGCAGGCGTCGACAGATGTTGTAATCCCGTCAGGAAGAGGAAAAGCGCGGAGCCGGAGATAAACATGCTTTGCGCGAGCGCGGCCAGCGATTCGGCCTTGCCGTGTCCGAAGGTATGTTCCTCATCGGCAGGTTGCAGAGAGTAGCGCACCACAAAGAGGTTAGTCAGCGAGGCAGCAATATCCACCAGAGAATCCACCAGCGCCGCCAGCAGGCTGACCGAGCCGGTATACCACCAGGCGAAAATCTTCACCAGAAGTAACAGAGAAGCCAGAGCCGTAGCCGCCAGAGCGGCAGAGTTAACCAGGCGCGCATAATGCTGTGCCATATCGCACTCCGTTCAGGACAGTGGCTTAAGTATACCGGATTTCGGGCAAAAAAAGCCCCGTTATCATGAGGGGAAAGACAGGGGTGGTGATCTAAATATCATCATAAATAAATGAAAAAAAAGGATTTGTTTCTAACAATGTCCACAGATTGACCACATCAAAAAATTAGCCTGCCAGCGGGGCGGGCTAGCGTTAGCGTTCACCGCGCAGCAATGCAAGGCCCAAGGTGACCAGATAACCGAGTATCAAAAATCCTATAGCGCCGATTAATTTCATTATGCCGCTATCAAACATGAACAACGAAAGAAGTGATGCCAACGAGGCGAAACCAATCACTGTAGCTGCCAGCGCATGAGATACACTAACTCCCACATACCTGGCGAACTTTGCCAGGCAATATTTTACAGAGTTCATTTTCGATCGTCCTGCACATTGCCGGATGGCTGTTGATAAATTTAATATAAGGTTCGAGCTGACCCTCTACTAAAAAATAAATCATATCAAGGACTTGTATCGACACCTTGTAATATGTCTGCGGATAGTCTCGCCGCAAACGGCGAGAGGCCTCTGCGGCTTCCTCAATGAGTCCCTGCCACATCAGAACATTGAGCGGCACCGAAACGCCAAATCGAGCGAACTCACGATATACGGGTGCCGATGTCACATGGCGTAACATTATTGAGCCAGCTGTATATGCCAGTGCAAATTGCGCTGCAGTCTTTCCAGCAAAATGCCCTACACCATAATTTATCTTACTGTTTATGGCTGCCCGTCCTGAGTCGTTCATTTTTTGATAAAATTCAACCATGACTAACTCAATCAGGCGACGCAACGGCTCCTCCTTGTCTCCCAGCGATTTAACCAACCTGATAAACCGTTCTGTTTCTCGCTGATTTCTGTCCCTAAGGCCATCACCTGCTGCGCCGCTACCCTGCCAGGTTCTGACTAGTCCACGTCCCATCAATCCGGGTATACTGGAAATGCCATCAGCTATCCCACGTGCTACCATTTTTGCATCCATACAATTATCTCCTGATAAAAATCACACTGACGGTATCGCTAGTTGTGCATTGATTCAATAACCCTGACGCAATGATTTGCAAGGTTGTTACAATGCTATGACTGATGTCTATCCTGCGCCAGGCCTGACCCGAACGCCTCTGACAGCAATTATCATGCGTCATACACGATCCTAATTTGATCCTCGCGCAATCGGATAGATTCTTTTAAAAAACATTAAGTTATACGAAAGGCTACCAGCACGCGGCGCGCCTGTTTTTGCAAAAACCTGCGAAACGTTGCGCAGATTGCAAAACCCCGCGTACCGCCGCCGCCCAGCACTGGCGCGGGCTGGCAGTGCCTTAATCACACAGGCGGGGCAGTGGGTATGCGGTGCCCCGGCCATGTCCACAAAGTGTCCTCAGTGTCCACATAACGTCCACATTCAGGACATTTAGAAACCGTTCCAGACCGTTCCAACATTTCTACAGGGGGTTGTTTTGAAAGGAAATTACAGCTAAGTCGTTGATAAAAAAAACCCCCACATCATGTGGGGGAAGACAGGGATGGTGTCTATGGCAAGGAAAAAAGGGATATTCTGCTACTGGTTACTGCCTGTGCTACTTACAGCCTGCAGCGGTGTAACGTGCTGCGCTTCCGTCAGGCGGCGCATTTCGTTTATGCGCTGCTGATGCTTCTGATTCAGAACGGCTTGCTGCGTCGGCGTCAGCAGGTGATACATCTGGTAGCGCACTCGCGCCATCTCTACCTGCCGTGCTACTTCAGCCTGAGCAATTTTGTCGACGCGGGCTTTATAGGCCGCCTCATCAAATTTATCTGCAATAATCATTGCGTGCAGCTGTTCTAAATCGTTAATACTTATGGGAGAACGCTCATGACGAGCCTGCTGCATCAGATCCCGTAACTGCTGGCGCTGCTGTTCGGTAAGATCGATGCCATCAAACATGTGGTTTTGCGGAACTTGCGCCATACTGCCTGGCACTGCGCTACCCCGATGCATCTCGTCAAACGTCGTCACATCTGTAGCCCATGCGGCGGAGAAGCTGAGTATCAGCGCCGGAACCACAACGACGGCGGTAACTTTGCGCATCGTTAACTCCCAGGTTGGTTTCCATATTTCGATTCAACGAAAATCAGTCTACGGGTGCAGCTGCAAACATGCGTCAGGGGGTGTAAAACTACGTAAAGTCATGGATTGCGGGCATTCGTTCACGGTATTTTGCCTGTGGAGGGCGATAAAAAATGAATAAAATCCTGTTGGTTGACGACGATCGCGAATTGACTTCGCTATTGAAAGAATTGCTTGAAATGGAAGGGTTCGACGTACTGGTAGCCGGCGACGGCGAACAGGCACTGGCCCTGTTGGATAGTTCTGTCGATCTGTTACTTCTCGACGTTATGATGCCCAAAAAGAACGGTATTGATACCCTGAAAGAGCTGCGTCAGCAGCATCAAACGCCGGTTATCATGCTGACCGCGCGCGGTAGCGAGCTGGATCGCGTTCTGGGGCTGGAACTGGGTGCGGATGACTATCTGCCTAAGCCCTTCAACGATCGCGAACTGGTGGCCCGCATACGCGCAATTTTACGCCGCTCCAACTGGAGTGAACAGCAGCAACAGCACGACAGCGGTTCCCCAACGCTGGAGGTTGACCATCTGCGCCTGAATCCGGGGCGTCAGGAGGCCAGCTTTGACGACGTCACGCTGGATTTAACCGGTACCGAGTTTACGCTGCTCTATCTGCTCGCGCAGCATCTGGGCCAGGTCGTCTCTCGCGAACACCTGAGCCAGGAAGTGTTAGGCAAACGCTTAACGCCGTTTGACCGCGCCATCGATATGCATATTTCCAATCTGCGCCGCAAGCTGCCGGACCGCAAGGATGGACATCCCTGGTTTAAAACGCTGCGCGGTCGGGGCTATCTGATGGTCTCCGCTACATGATATCGAGCCTGACTACCCGCATCTTTGCCATTTTTTGGCTGACCCTGGCGCTGGTGCTGATGCTGGTGCTGATGGTGCCCAAACTGGATACCCGTCAGATGACGCCGCTGCTTGATAATGAGCAGCGGCAGGGCACCATGATAGAACAACACGTCGAGGCGGAGCTGATGCAGGATCCGCCCAACGATTTAATGTGGTGGCGCAGGCTGTTTCGCGCCATCGACAAGTGGGCACCGCCGGGTCAGCGCCTGCTGCTGGTGACGAGCGAAGGCCGTGTCATCGGCGCGCAGCATAACGAGATGCAGGTTATCCGTAACTTTATCGGCCAGTCCGATAACGCCGATCACCCGCAGAAAAAGAAATATGGCCGCACAGAGATGCTCGGGCCGTTTTCCGTGCGCGATGGCGAAGACAGCTATCAGCTCTATCTGATCAGGCCTGCCGGCAGTTCGCAGCTGGATTTTATCAACCTGCTGTTTGACCGCCCGCTGCTGCTGCTGATAGTCACCATGCTGATCAGCTCGCCGCTGCTGCTCTGGCTGGCGTGGAGCCTGGCGAAACCGGCGCGCAAACTGAAACACGCGGCCGATGACGTGGCCGCCGGCAATCTGCGGCAACGCCCTGAGCTCGAATCTGGCCCGCAGGAGTTTCTCGCCGCCGGTTCCAGCTTCAACCAGATGGTGAGCGCGCTGGAGCGAATGATGACCGCGCAGCAGCGTCTGTTGTCCGATATCTCGCACGAGCTGCGCACGCCGCTGACGCGATTACAGCTGGCTACCGCGCTGATGCGTCGTCGCCAGGGTGAAGGTAAAGAGCTACAGCGCATTGAGATGGAGGCGCAAAGGCTGGACGGCATGATCAACGATCTGCTGGTGCTGTCACGCACCCAGCACAAGAACGCGCTGGTCAGCGAAGCCATGAAGGCCAATCATCTCTGGTCAGGCGTGCTGGACGACGCCCGGTTTGAAGCGGAGCAGATGGGCAAAACGCTGGAAGTCCCCTATCCGCCAGGGCCGTGGCCGCTTTACGGCAACCCGAGCGCGCTGGATAGTGCGCTGGAAAATATCGTTCGTAACGCGCTGCGCTATTCTCATAGCCGTATCGTAGTCAGCTTTTCCGTGGATAAACAGGGTATTACCATCCATGTGGATGATGATGGCCCGGGCGTCAGCGCGGAAGATCGCGAGCAGATTTTCCGGCCGTTTTACCGTACCGACGAGGCGCGCGACCGTGAATCTGGCGGCACCGGCCTGGGGCTGGCGATTGTGGAAACCGCCATTCAGCAACATCGCGGCTGGGTGAAAGCAGATGACAGCCCGCTTGGCGGACTGCGACTGACGCTCTGGCTGCCGCTCTATACCAGCAACAGCTGAATTTGCTATGCTGCGGCCCTTGTGAACGAGGGCCGCTGCTGATGCTGAATATCGTACTTTTTGAACCTGAAATCCCCCCAAACACGGGCAATATTATTCGTCTGTGTGCCAATACAGGCTTTCGCCTGCATCTGATTGAGCCGCTGGGTTTTACCTGGGATGATAAGCGTCTGCGCCGGGCTGGTCTGGATTACCATGAATTCACCGCCATCCAGCGTCACGCCGACTATGCGGCTTTTCTGGCAGCCGAACAGCCGCAGCGCCTGTTTGCGTTGACCACCAAGGGCACGCCCGCGCACAGCGCCGTAAGCTATCAGAAAGGGGATTATTTGCTATTCGGCCCGGAAACGCGCGGCCTGCCCAAAGAGATCCTGGACGCGCTGCCTGCGGCGCAGAAAATTCGTATTCCAATGCAGCCGGACAGCCGCAGCATGAACCTGTCGAATGCGGTTTCCGTGGTGGTTTATGAAGCGTGGCGCCAGCTGGATTATGCGGGCGCGCTGATTAAAAGCTAAATACCGTCGCCGAACTCAAAGCCCGGCACCATACCGTTGAAGTGCTGATCCATCTCCATTGACGGCTTGTCGCTGCTGGGTTTGCCGACGATGCGCGCCGGTACGCCGGCCGCCGTGGTATGCGGCGGCACGGGCTGTAGCACCACGGAACCGGCGCCGATTTTGGCACCGCGTCCCACTTCAATATTGCCCAGCACTTTCGCGCCTGCGCCAATCATCACGCCTTCACGGATTTTAGGATGACGGTCGCCGCTGGTCTTGCCCGTCCCGCCCAGCGTCACCGATTGCAGGATAGAAACATCATCTTCAATCACGGCGGTTTCGCCCACGACAATGCCTGTGGCGTGGTCGAGCATGATGCCGCGCCCGATCTTCGCGGCCGGATGAATATCCACGGCAAAAGAGACAGAGATTTCGTTTTGCAGATAGATGGCCAGCGCACGGCGGCCTTCATTCCACAGCCAGTGGCCGATGCGGTAAGCCTGTAGAGCATGAAACCCTTTCAGGTAGAGCAGGGGCGTAGAGTATTTATCAATGGCGGGATCGCGCTGGCGTACGGCCTGAATGTCGCAGGCGGCTGACTGGATCATAGAGGCGTCCTGCTTATAGGCCTCCTGGACGATCTCGCGGATGGCGATAGCGGGCATGATTGGGTTAGCCAGCTTGTTAGCCAGCATATAGCTCAGCGCGCTCCCCAGATCATCGTGCTTTAACAAGGTAGCGTGGTAAAAACTGGCCAGCATCGGCTCGCCTTCCGCCAGCGCCCGCGCTTCCTCTTTGATATAATCCCAGACCACCCCGGGCTCTACACACGGCATTACTCTACTCCCCATCAAATAACAGAATACTGCGGCGCTTCCCTGTCTCAGCTGATGCTGTTTTCGTCTTTCCGTGTACGCCCAAGCAGGCTTAATGCTGCCTCCCGCGCGTTCTTTTCGCAATACAATACCTGATAAATTTGCTCGGTTATCGGCATCTCCACGCCGCAGCGTGCGGCCAGCGCCCTCACCTCTTTGGTATTTCGGAATCCTTCCACTACCTGCCCGATAGTATTTTGCGCCGCCGTCACGTCCATTCCCTGCCCCAGCATCATGCCGAAGCGGCGGTTGCGCGACTGATTATCGGTACAGGTCAGCACCAGATCGCCCAGTCCCGCCATGCCCATAAAGGTGGCGGGATCGGCCCCCAGCGCTACGCCCAGCCGGGTCATCTCCGCCAGGCCCCGGGTAATCAGCGCCGTTCTGGCGTTGGCGCCAAAGCCGATACCGTCAGAAATACCCGCGCCGATGGCGATAACGTTTTTTACCGCGCCGCCAAGCTGCACGCCGGTGAAATCTGGGTTGTTATAAATGCGAAAGCTTTTGCCGCAGTGGAGCAGCTGCTGTAAATCGTCGGCAAATTCGGCATCCGTCGCGGCCAGCGCGATCGCCGTCGGCATGCCCGCCGCCAGCTCTTTGGCAAAGGTCGGGCCGGACACAATCGCCAGCGGCAGATCGTCACCCAGGATTTCGCGCGCCACGTCCTGCAGCAGCCGCCCGGTCTCTTTTTCAAGCCCTTTGGTGGCCCAGACAATGCGGGAGTCGCTGCGCAGGTGCGGTTTAATTTGTTGTAACAGATCGCCGAACACATGGCTGGGCACAACCACCAGCAGATCGCGGCTGGCAGCAATAGCCGTCGCCAGGTCGCTCTCAAGGCTCAGCGAATCGGGAAAAGGAACATCGGGCAGAAAAGCCGCATTGCAGCGGTCAACCTGGAGCTGCGCCAGATGCTGTGGGTTATGGCCCCACATCACCACGTCGTGTCCGTTACGGGCCAGCGTGATAGCCAGGGCGGTGCCGTACGAGCCGGCACCGAGTACACTCATTGAGGCAGGCATTATGCATCCTGTTGCGGAGCGGCGCCTTCACCTGACTGCTGCTGCAGATAGTTCATAAACAGCGCGTCAAAGTTAACCGGCGCCAGGTTAAGCTGCGGGAAGGTCCCACGGGAAACCAGGCTGGTAATGCATTCGCGCGCATAAGGGAACAGGATGTTCGGGCAGTATGCGCCCAGGCAATGCGCCATCTGGTTGCCGTCAATGCCGGCCACGGAGAAGATGCCCGCCTGCTGCACTTCGCACAGGAAAGCCGTATCTTCGCCCACGGTGGCGGTCACGGTTACGCGCAGAACCACTTCGTATACGTCATCAGCCAGCAGAGTGGATGCCGTATCCAGATCCAGTTTCACTTCTGGTTCCCACTCTTTCTGGAAAACCTGCGGCGCATTTGGTGCTTCAAAAGAGACGTCTTTAGTATAGATACGCTGGATCTGGAAAGACATCTCGGTGTTATTTTGTTCTGACATTTTAAAATCCTATGGGTTAATAATCCGTTATTGCGCCACTTGCCCGCGTTACTGCAGCAGCGGGTCGAGGCCCTGGCGGCCCTCGAGGGCATAGAGGTCGTCACAGCCGCCAATATGCTGTGCATCGATGAAAATCTGCGGAACGGTGGTACGGCCGCTGCGTTTGATCATCTCTTCGCGCTTCTCAGCGTCGCCGTCGATAGCGATTTCCTGGAACGCTACGCCTTTCTGAGCCAGCAGCGCTTTGGCGCGATGACAGAAAGGACAGGTTGCTTTGGTGTAGATCTCAACGTTTGCCATACCTTCGTCTCCAGAAATTATTTGCCACGCACCAGCGGAAGGTTTTCACCGCTCCAGCCAGCCACGCCGTCTTTCAGAATGAAAACCTGTTCAAAACCGGCGGCGTTCAGCTGCGCAGCAGGATCGGCTGCAGAAACGCCGTTAGCGCACACCACGATAACCGGCTTCGTTTTGTGTTTTTCCAGTTCGCCAAAGCTGCCCTTTTTGATATCGGCAGCCAGCACGTTGATCGCGTTAGAAATATGGCCTTTACGGAAGTCATCGCGCCCGCGCACGTCCACTACCACGGCTTCTTCTTTATTAATCAGACGCGTTGCTTCGCCGCGACTGATGGTTTTTACCTTGGAGAACATGCCCTTAACAGTGGTCACGATCACCAAAACCAGCAGGACGACCCATGCCAGACTAAGAAGGGTATGATTGCCTGCGAACTGCATAATATCTTGCATGAGGGGTAACAACTCCCGAAAGGGTTAATAAGCGAAAACAAGGCTTCTGAGTATACCTGCCAGGCGTTTCATGTACAGACGCGATGCCGTCAGAGTTGCTTTTTCTGCGGCAAATTTCCCAAAAAAATTGGCTTATGTCATAAACGTTCGATCCGAAGGTTAACGCAGCAATCCTGACTGGCGATTAATTGCGCAGCGACCCTCTTTGCGTCTGCGCTTTCCGGCCAGCCGCCTCGCTTTGTCACCGATGGAAACGCAAAACCCGCCGGCGAGGCTGGTAAGGCGCTGTTCATCGTGGAATAATCCTCCTCCTATGAGGGAAAAAGCGACAGTTTCATATCAACGAACCCCAGCTAACGGATTGGCCTCTGCACCCCCGTTACGATCGGGCATGTTCACGCTGTCAGCCAGCCTGTTTTGCGCTGGCCTGCTTCTGCTGCCCGCTATCGGCCACGCAGACGACACGAAATCCGCGCTCTCCAGCCTGCGTGCCGATATCGCCGCCAAAGAAAAAAGCGTTCAGCAGCAAAAACAGCAGCGCAGCAAGCTGCTCGACCAGCTGCAAAGCCAGGAAAAAATCATTGCCCAGGCCAGCCGACAGCTGCGTGAAACCCAGCGTACGCTTGGCGCGCTCAATGGCGAGATCGCGGCGCTTACCGCCTCGATCGGCAAACTGCAAACCCAGCAGGCGAAGCAGGAAAAAATGCTGGCCGAGCAGCTGGACGCCGCCTTTCGCCAGGGCCAGCACAACGGTTTACAGCTGCTGCTGAGCAGCGAAGAGAGCCAGCGTAGCGAACGTATCCTGGCCTACTTTGGCTACCTGAACGATGCGCGCCAGAAATCGATCGACGATCTGAAAAAAACGCGCAGCGATCTCTCTTCCCAGAAAACCTCGCTGGTCGACAAGCAGGCGAAGCAGAAAGCGATGCTTTCGCAGCAGGAAGTCCAGCAGCAGAAGCTGGAAAGCGCTCGTGCGGCGCGCCAGAAAACGCTGACCACGCTGGAATCCTCGCTGGAGAAAGACCAGGCGCAGCTGGAAGAGATGCGGGCGAACGAGAGCCGCCTGCGCGATAAGATCGCCAAAGCGGAGCGGGAAGCCCGCGCCAGAGCCGAAAAAGAGGCCAAAGAAGCGCAGCGCGTGCGCGAACGTGAGGCGCAGGCTAAAAGCAAAGGCACCACCTATAAACCTACCGAGGGCGAGCGCTCGCTGATGGCGAGAACCGGCGGTCTGGGCAGGCCCGGCGGCCAGCTGCTGTGGCCAGTGCGCGGCACCCTTGAGCACCGTTTCGGCGAGCAGTTGCAGGGTGAACTGCGCTGGAAAGGACTGGTGATCGACGCGCCGGAAGGCCGGGAAGTCAAAGCCGTTGCCGACGGTCGCGTGCTGATGGCGGACTGGCTACAGGGCTATGGTCTGGTGGTGGTGGTGGAACATGGCAAAGGCGATATGAGCCTGTACGGCTACAATCAGAGCGCGCTGGTCAGCGTGGGCGCTCAGGTCAGGGCAGGCCAGCCGATTGCGCTGGTCGGCACCAGCGGCGGGCGCGGCACGCCTTCGCTCTATTTTGAAATCCGCCGCCAGGGACAGGCCGTTAATCCACTTCCGTGGTTGGGAAAATAACTTTTGTCTTATCTTTATAAATTCAGCGGCGCGCTGACGGGTCTGCTGATGGCCTGTTCGGCGCACGCGGGTAAACTCGCTATCGTCATTGACGATTTTGGCTATCGTCCGGCGCAGGAAAACCAGGTATTACAAATGCCGGCAGCCATTTCCGTGGCGGTATTGCCGGACGCTACCCATGCTCATGAAATGGCAACGAAAGCCCACCAGCGGGGACATGAGGTGCTGATCCATCTGCCGATGGCGCCGCTCAGCAAACAGCCGCTGGAAAAAAACACGCTGCGCCCGGACATGTCCAGCGAAGAGGTAGAGCGGATTATCCGGGAGGCCGTGGCTAAAGTTCCCTACGCCGTGGGGCTGAACAACCATATGGGCAGCGCGATGACTTCCAGCCTGCCGGGCATGCAGAAAGTGATGCAGGTGCTGAACCACTACAACTTTTATTTTCTCGACAGCATGACCATCGGCAACAGTCAGTCGACCCGTGCCGCAGCGGGCACCAGCGTTAAAGTGATTAAGCGCCGCGTCTTTCTGGACGATACGCAAAACGAAGCCGATATTCGCAAACAGTTTTTGCGCGCGGTGCATCTGGCCCAGCGCGACGGCTCCGCGATTGCTATTGGACACCCACACCCGACTACGGTGAAAGTACTGCAACAGATGCTGCCGACGCTGCCAGCCGATATCACGCTGGTCAGTCCGGGTCAGCTGCTGAACGAGCCACAAAACGCAGGCCGTCAGGCGCCGCCGACCGTCGCGAAACCGACGCCGCCGCGTAATCCGTTCAAGGGCGTGAAAGCCTGCCCGGGCAAGCCTGAATTTGTGCCGGCCAGCCGCGCGCTGAACGCCATAACGGAAAGCCTCGCCGACAGCGCGGGCGTCCGCTATATCAATACTTACTTTTCCGGCCTGAAGCTGGAACTGGGCAACGATTAATCTTCATGCCGCATCACGTCGGCTAAACGAGTCTGGAAGCGGCATGATGGCGCCACAGCGTAAAAAAATTCTGTTACTGGATACCGGCAATGAATGGGGCGGCGGCACCAACAGTATGCTGGAGCTGCTGAAGCGTATCGATCGCAGCCAGTTCGATATCCGCTGCTGCTTTTACCATAACTACCGGCGCGGCAGCGGGGATTCCATTGAGCAGGTGCTGGCTTCGCTGGCTATCCCCGTTACATTTATTGCCCAGCGCAAACAGCCGCGCTGGGCGAAACTGCTTAAAGAGCTGCTGCGTTCGCTGGTGTTTTTCCATCGCGGCCTGCGGCTGAAAGCCACACGTTTTGTCGATAAGCTATGGCGCATCCGGCCCAACGCCCGCGCTATTCGCCAGCTGCTTATTCAGCAACAGAGCGATATGTTGTATATGAATAATCAGCCCGGCTCCAACGCCGAAGGCTATCTGGCTGCCCGCGATCTGCCCGTCAGCGTGGTGCAGCACTGCCGTATTGAGCCGGTGCTGGATCGCGAGCTGGTTGCGATGGTCAACCGGCGCGCCGATGCGGTTATCGCCGTCTCCAACGGCGTACGCGAAGTGTTGCTGGCCAACGGCGTAGCGGCGGAAAAATGCCTTACCGTTTTTAACGCCATCGATATTTATCAACCGTTACCGGAACGGGCCGCCATGCGCCGGCAGCTGCCGGACGTAACCGACGATACCTTTGTTTTCGGCAGTATCGGCTCGCTGATTGCCAGAAAATCCAATCACCATACCTTGCAGGCGCTGGCGAAGTTTGCCGCTGCTTTTCCCAAAGCCGACTGGCGTATGGTGATATTGGGCGAAGGGCCGGAGCTGGCGGCACTGCAGCAGCAGGCGGCGCAGGCCGGGATTCAGGATCGCGTGATTTTTACCGGTTTTCGCAGCAACCCGCTGGATTATCTGGCTGCTTTCGACGTTTTTATTCTGGCGTCGAAAAGCGAAGGCCTGCCGCGCGTGGTGTTGGAAGCGATGCTGCTCAACACCGCTGTAATCGGTTCAAAAGTCACCGGCACGGCGGAGCTTATTGAGCATAACAAAACCGGCCTGCTGTTTGATTATGGCGATACGCAGGGCCTGTTCAAACAGATGGAAACGCTGTGGCTTGATGCTGAAAAGCGCCAGCAGCTTCTGCGCCAGGCAAACCAGCACGTCAAAGAACACTATGCCATTGAGCACTACGTCTCTGGCGTGGAAACCATTTTGAAAACTGCGGCTTATGGAAACTCATCGCATGTTTGAATTTTTGAACCCCCGATTTCGGCATATTCGCGCACGGCATAATATTTCGTATCAACAGCCAGAAGTTCAGGGCGCTGTTCCGGTGACCTCTGTTGTTATTCCTTGTACGGGCGCGGATTTTGTTGAAGAGGCCAGGCTGAGCGCGCTGTTCGCCTCGCGCTTCGCGCCTGCGGCACAGGAAATCGTCATCGTCAGCGACCAGCCTGTCGAAGCTTTCGGCCAGCTGCCGGAGAAAACGCGCGTGGTGACGCTGGATGTGCCCGTGCGGGAAGAGAGCTATCGTTATAAGCAAATTTACCGCAGTCGCCTGATCAAAATACAAGCGCCTTTGTATGCCGAGACGGACGGCATTTTGATGATCGATTCCGATCTCAATTTACTGAAAATGCCGGAAATCAACGTGCGGGACAACCATCTCTATTCCAGCTTCCGTCAGGGGAAAATGGCCGCCAAGCTGATGAGCGCGCCGGAAGAAAAACGCCCGGCGTACTATCGGCACACCATCCGACCTTTTTTGCAGGATCATGCCAACAGCGCCTTTCTCGTTGCTACCCGGTCGACCTGGAAACGCCTCTGTCCGTTGTGGCTGGCGATGTTTAAAGATACCTGGGAAATTCTGGATGATTCGCAGCCGCCGACCGATCAGCTGCCGCTGGCCGCGCTTCTGGATCTGCTGGATTTCAAAACGGTTAATTTAGGTGACTGGGTAAACTGGCCGGTTTCTAAAAAAATCGGCGGCACTACAGCAGCCATTCCCAAAGAAGTAGTGGGCGCGCACGGCGGGTTCCCGCTGGACGAATGGCAAAAATATTTGCAATCCCCTGATACGCCGCTGACGTTCAAGGGCCAGGATTATACCCGCAAAGTACGCTATCTGACCGACGCGGAAAAGCTGAAGTAGTTTGCCGCCTCCGGCCGGAATTTACCTTCTCTTACGGAGTCATCCGGCTGTTTGAGGCGGGCTGAGATGTTATGATATCAGGCATTAGCGCGTGAACTTTGTGTTTCACCCACATTCTTAAAGGTTAAAACTCATGATTATCGTCACTGGCGGCGCGGGATTTATCGGTAGTAACATCATCAAAGCGCTGAATGACAAAGGCCACACCGATATTCTGGTGGTCGACAACCTGAAAGACGGCACCAAATTCGCCAACCTGGCGGATCTGAATATTGCCGATTATATGGATAAAGAAGATTTCCTGATCGCCATTCTGGCCGATGAAGACTTTGGCGACGTCGAGGCGGTTTTCCACGAAGGCGCCTGCTCTTCCACCACCGAGTGGGACGGCAAATACATGATGGATAACAACTATCAGTACTCCAAAGAGCTGCTGCACTACTGTCTTGAGCGTCAGATCCCTTTCCTGTACGCCTCTTCCGCCGCGACTTACGGCGGCCGCAACGATAACTTTATCGAAGAGCGTCAGTATGAGCAGCCGCTGAACGTCTACGGCTATTCCAAAATGCTGTTTGACCACTATGTACGTGAGATCTTGCCGGAAGCGCAGTCGCAGATTTGCGGCTTCCGCTACTTCAACGTGTATGGCCCGCGCGAAGGGCATAAAGGCAGCATGGCGAGCGTGGCTTTCCATCTGAACACCCAGCTGAACAACGGCGAAAATCCAAAACTGTTTGAAGGCAGCGATAACTTTAAGCGCGACTTTATCTATGTGGAAGACGTCGCCGCCGTCAATCTGTGGTTCTGGGAAAACGGCGTTTCCGGCATTTTTAACTGCGGAACCGGCCGTGCCGAATCTTTCCAGGAAGTGGCCGACGCCGCGCTGAATTTCCATCAGAAAGGCCAGATCGAATACATTCCTTTCCCGGAAAAACTGAAAGGACGTTACCAGGCCTATACGCTGGCGGACCTGACCAAACTGCGCGCGGCGGGCTACGATAAGCCGTTTAAAACCGTGGCAGAAGGCGTGGCCGAGTATATGGCCTGGCTGAATCGTAACGCGTAACGGGACGGATCCGGCAATGAAAATTTTGGTGATCGGGCCATCCTGGGTCGGCGATATGATGATGTCGCAAAGCCTTTATCGCACGCTGAAACAGCGCTGGCCTGAAGCCACAATTGACGTGATGGCCCCCGCGTGGTGCCGTCCGCTGCTGTCGCGGATGCCGGAAGTCAACGAGGCGCTGGCGATGCCGCTGGGCCACGGCGCGTTGGCGCTGGGCGAGCGCCGCCGTCTGGGCCGCTCGCTGCGCGATAAGGGTTACGATCGCGCTTACGTCCTGCCCAACTCCTTTAAATCCGCGCTGGTGCCTTTCTTTGCCGATATCCAGACCCGTACAGGCTGGCGCGGCGAGATGCGCTACGGCCTGCTGAACGATATCCGCGTGCTGGATAAAGCCGCGTTTCCGTTGATGGTTGAGCGCTACGTCGCGCTGGCTTACGACAAAGCGCAGATCGCGAGCGCCAGCGATCTGCCGCAGCCGCTGCTCTGGCCGAAGCTGCTCGTCAACGAGCAGGAAAAGCAGGAAACCGCCGCCGCCTTCAGGCTGAGCGCGGAACGGCCGCTTATCGGCTTCTGTCCCGGCGCGGAATTCGGGCCGGCCAAGCGCTGGCCGCACTATCACTATGCCGCGCTGGCGCAGCAGCTGATCGACAGCGGCTATCAGATCGCGCTGTTTGGCTCGGCTAAAGATAAAGAGACCGGCGAGCAAATCCTGCAAAGCCTGGAAGAAAGCTCGCGCCAGCACTGCCATAATCTGGCTGGCGAAACCAAACTGGAGCAGGCGGTCATTCTGCTGGCGCACTGCCAGGCCGTGGTCAGCAACGACTCCGGCCTGATGCATATCGCCGCCGCGCTGGATCGCCCGCTCGTTGCGCTTTACGGCCCAAGCAGCCCGGACTTTACGCCGCCGCTGTCGCATAAAGCGCGCGTTATCCGGCTGATCACCGGCTATCACAAGGTCCGTAAAGGCGATGCGGAAGAAGGCTATCACCAGAGCCTGATAGATATTAAGCCGCAGCGCGTGGCGGAAGAGCTGTCGGCGCTGCTGGGTCAGCCTCTGGAGGCTGTATGCACGTCCTGATTGTAAAAACCTCCTCAATGGGCGATGTCCTGCACACGCTGCCCGCCCTCACCGACGCCATGCGGGCTATCCCCGGCATCCGTTTCGACTGGGTTGTAGAAGAAGGTTTCGCACAAATCCCCTCCTGGCATCCGGCGGTTGATCGGGTTATCCCCGTGGCAATCCGCCGCTGGCGCAAGCACTGGTTCGGCAGCGAAGTGCGCGAAGAACGCTTTCTGTTCAAGCGCGAAGTACAGTCGCGCCAGTATGACATGGTGATTGACGCGCAGGGCCTGATCAAAAGCGCCGCGCTGGTGACGCGCATCGCTAAAGGCGTCAAGCATGGTCAGGACAGCCGCAGCGCGCGCGAACCTTTCGCCAGCTGGTGGTATGACCAACGCCATGAAATCAATAAGCAGCAGCATGCCGTGCAGCGCACGCGCGAGCTGTTTGCCAAAAGCCTGAATTATCCGCTGCCGGAGACGCCTGGCGATTACGCTATCGCGCAACATTTTATGCGTGAGCCTTCGCCGGATGACGGCCGCTATCTGGTCTTCCTGCACGCCACCACGCGCGATGAAAAGCACTGGCCGGAAGCGCAGTGGCGTGAGCTGATTACGCTGCTGAACGGCAGCGGCCTGCGAATCAAATTGCCGTGGGGCGCGGAACATGAGCACCAGCGCGCGCAGCGGCTGGCGGCTGGCTTCGACTATGTGGAAGTGCTGCCCAAACTTACGCTGGAGCAGGTGGCGCGCACGTTAGCGGGCGCCGCCGCGGTAGTGTCGGTAGATACGGGGCTTAGCCATTTAACGGCGGCGCTGGATCGCCCTAATATCACGCTGTACGGCCCCACCGATCCCGGCCTGATCGGCGGCTATGGCAAAAACCAGTTTGTACTGAAACCCGCACAGGGCAATCGCATGGCGGATATTTCTGCCGAAAACGTGATGGCGCAGCTGATGCCGCTGCTGGGTTCCTCGCCGGAAGAAAAGTCATGAACAGCCCTGCGCTGAGCGTACTGATTGCCGCCCATAACTGCGGCGAGACGCTGGCCGATACGCTGGAAAGCGTCGTCGCTTCGCTGGGCGCGGCAATCGATCGCGCAGAGATAGTCGTGGTTAACGACGCTTCCACGGATGCGACGCAGAGCATTATTGAGCGCTACGCGGCGCGGCTGCCGCAGCTTCGCAGCAGCCATACCGACTATCGCAACGTTGGCAAAGTGCGTAACCACGCGGTAGGCCTGGCGCGCGGCGATTATGTCTTAATGGTGGACGGCGACGATATGCTGCTGCCCGACGCGCTGGCGCACCGGCTGACGACGCTGCGCCAGACCTCGCCGGATATTCTGCTCAGTAAAATTATCGAAGTGCGGCACGCCTCGCCCACGGTGCAGTGGCAGCCTGCCGAGCCTGAGGAGCTGACCACGCATGATGCCGTAGAGCGCTTCCTGATCCATCGTGATTATCAGGCGCATTTTATCGGCCAGTTTTTCTCCCGCGCGCTTATTCAGCAGCACGCTTTTCCGGACTTTATCTGCTACGAAGATAGCTGGCTGTTTCCGCAGCTGCTGATGCAGAGCAAAAAAACGCTGTTTACCTCCGCCGGTTTTTATCTCTACCGTAAGCATGAGCAGAGCCTGTCGTCCGCTATTGATGCCGACAAAATTGCCTGCCTGATCGCCGCAACGGCGCATATGGACGAGGTTTTACCGCCGCGCTATGAGCATTTGATCACCTGCCACTGGCTGGATATCGCCAATCGCTACCATGCCGATCTGCGAGGAACCTCGCAGGGCGACAAAGTGAGAGCGCGGATCGCGCAGGTCGGCCTGGGGCGTTTTTTGCTGAACGGCAAAATCAGGACAAGTTATAAAAGGAAAATGCTGACGGTGAGAAAACGGGGCCTTTAACGGCCCCGTTTCTGTTCAGGTGCCGGCTTTCGCGGCAGCATACTCCGCCAGCGTCATGCCATGAGTGCGGCTTTGCAGCCAGCTGAACAGCTGCGCCAGATCGTCATAGAGCCGGTCAATATCGGCCGCCGTTTTAAAGGTCGGGCTGCCATCGGGCATAAACTCGCTGGAGTGCAGCATAAACTCTACGTAGTCAGCGCCTTCCGCCAGCGTTTTTTCCGTCAGGTCGATCATCTGCTGCGCGTTGCCGCCAGTCGGGCGCAGCCAGTAAACGGAAGGGCTGCGGCGCTTGCCGCGCAGGCGATCGTAGCCCTGTTTAACCGCATTCATCAGCCCGGAGTGCTTATAACGGATGGTCATCGGCACTTCCAGCAGTGGTGAATTGCCGGGCCGAGAAATATCTGCGCTATCGGGATGGTAAGCCGAGCGGGGAAAGTGCGTATAGTCCGTGCCGCCGTTGCCCTGCGGCGCGCCCGGGGAAAACCGCCAGTTAACGCCCGGCGTCACCGAGCAGTCAACCCGGTAGCCGTGTTCGACCAGCAGCTGAGCGTAATACTCGTTGAACGCCCAGCGTCCCGCACGGTGGCTGAGCATTTTGACGTTAAACGTCTCTTCCAGCAGCTCAGTCATAAAAGCGACTTTTTTGCGTATCTCTTCACGAGGGTATTCAATCAGATAGGGCTGATGCTGCCAGTCGTTGTCGGTTAATTCATAGGCTGGCGGGCTGTTCCAGGCGTGCAGATGCATGCCTACTTCGCCCTGGCCGCGAGCGATAACATCGCGGGCAAAATCGATATAAACCGGATCGACGGCCATTTCATAGTTCGTCAACCAGGTCGGTTTAAAGGTATATTTCTCGCAAAGCTGCTGAAAGCGGGCAAGCCAGGCGGCATTTTCGGTGGTCACCTGACCAGAGCGATTACGCCAGAGATTATCACCTTCCGTATCGATGGTGATTAAGAAAGCAGGTTTTTTCATGTCGATGCGGCGCTCCGCGTTAACCTCGTGTTAACTCTGCCGGTATGGTAACAGCGGCATGACGGGACGCAACAGTAATTGCAGCGCAACGGCGCGAAAGCGATTGGCTATGGCGCTATCTTTTTTATTTTTCTAAGATAAACAGATAAAACTGGCTCAGCCTGACAGGATCGGCAGGACAGCTTTACCGGGCTACGGCAAGGGACTTGCCCGACTAGATAAAAAAATGCTTTTTTTCGTGCGGTTAGTGGCCTGGAATCGGTCGGCACCGCATGATTTTCTCTGCTAAGGGTACAAAATTGTCCAAGCGCGTATTAATGATCATTGATGGTCTGCCCGGCGGGGGCGCGGAGAAAGTTGTTCTGACGCTTTCCAAAGGGCTGATAGAGCGCGGTCATCGGGTTTCGCTGTTTTCGCTGCGTGCCGTCTGCGATTACGCCATTCCTGCCGGGCTGGATTATCAGGTCATTCAGGATACCTGCCATATGCCCTGGCGGAAACTTACGGAGCTGAGCCGGCGCGCAGCCTGCCTGGATCGGGCGATAATGCAGGCCGAAAAAGAGCAGGGCCGTTTCGACCTGGTGGTATCGCACCTGCACAAAACCGACCGTATCGTCAGCCGCTGTCGCCATCTCGACAAGGACAAGACCTGGTTTTGCCTGCACGGCGTCTTTTCCGCCTCTTATCTGGCCCACCGGCAGGGCTTTTCCCTGTGGCAGAAGAAACTGAAAACGCGCCGCGTATATCAAAACCGGAATATCATCGGCGTCTCTCAGTACGTGGTCAGCGATTTGAAACGCTCCTTTGCGATACAGCCAAAGCACGAGCGGATCATTTTCAACCCTTTCGATTTTGATACCGTTCGTACCGCGGCTATGCAGCCCTGCGAGATGGCGGGCGAACCCTATCTGATCCACGTCGGCCGCTTTCACCAGACCAAGCGCCACGACAGGCTGCTGCGCGCCTATGCCAAAACGGGGATAAGCGCGCCGCTGGTTTTAATCGGCCAGGGCACGGATGAAGCAGTAGGAAAAATTAAGAAACTGGCGCTAACGCTGGGCATTCAGGATCGGGTAATTTTTAAAGGTTTTACCAGCAACCCCTATCCCTGGATCCGCAACGCGAAGCTGCTGGTGGTCAGCTCGGACAGCGAAGGCTTCGGCAACGTGCTGGTAGAAGCGCTGATTTGCCAGGTGCCCGTAGTCAGTACGCGCTGTCCCGGCGGCCCCGTGTCGATCATGACCGGCGAACTGGCTCGCGGCCTGGCGAACCTGGATGTGGATTCGCTGGCGGACACTATCGCGGACGTCTGGTCAAACCCGCCTGATGTTTCACAGCTTGATTTGGAGGCTTACAGCATCGAAGCAATCTGCAAACAGTATCTTGCGCTGATCGCTTCTTAGGCCCACGCAACGTTTGCGGATCGGAGATGTCTGAGAGGGTCAGACATTATTCTGGCGCGCTCCCTGGCCTGGCCGGACGCGCATTTTTATCTTTTAAGGTTTCAGTATGAATACGCTCATAACCGAAAACGGCTATCAGAGCACGGTGAAAACGTTACAAACGTCATCTGTGGCAGCTGAATACCGGCACTTTTCGCTCAGGGAGAACAGAGCGTGAATTATGTGTTGCTGTTTTTACTTTTACTGCCTTTTAAGCTGTTGATGAAACTCAGCCATAAAAAAGAGGCCCGTAATCTGGTGATCCAGACGGCGAAAATCGGCGATTTTGTCAATATCACCCCCCTGCTGGCGCATCTTGAAAAGAGCGACGCGCTGCTGAGCCGTACCGTTGCACCGCTGGCGGAGCACGACAGCACGCTGGCGGACATTTTTTATATTGAAGAGCATAAAAGCAGCACGTACAGCAAGCTGAAGCTGGCCCTGAAGCTGATGAATCGCTATGAAAACGTCTATCTGCTGCATCCCAATAATACCAATCTGTTTTATGCCGCCTGCTGTAACGCGAGCAACAAGCAGTTTCTGTCGATGTACCGCCGCAAATGGTATCAGGGGATCTTTTATCTGACCGCGACCGGCACCGTGGAACATGATAAGTATTCGCTAACCCTGGAAAACTACCTCAGGCTGGCCGATCGTTCGCTGACCAAAGAAAGCTATCCCAAGCACGCCACGCTGCCGCTGCTGAAGCCGGACACTACGCCGGAAGAAGTGTTCAGAACGGACAAGATCAAAATCGGCATCAGTATTTCGGCCGGCAACCAGGCGAAAACCATTCCGCCGACGATCTGGAAAGCCCTGTTCGACAGGCTGAGCGGGCTGCCCTGCCTGTTTTATGTTTTTGGCGCGCCAAATGAACTTACTCGCCTGCACGAGCTCAATAAAGTGGTGGGTGAAAGCGATAACATCGTTAACATGATCGGTAAGGTTTCGCTGGAAGGCCTGCCCTACGCCATCAGCCAGATGGATTTTTACATCGCCTCCGACTCGGGCAACATCTACATCGCTGACTCGCAAAATGTGCCAGTGATCCTGATCTACGGGCCTTGCTGCGTTGAAGAGCAGCGTCCGCTGGGCGACGTGCTGTTAATCGGGCCGAATCATATCGCGCCGTCGTCGTTTGTTTTTCACGCCCTGTATAAGTTTAATCATCCCGTCGAGCAGCTTTACGAGCTGGATAATCGCAAGCTCGACGATATTTATGATTTTATCTGCGCGCGCAAGCGGCCATTACAAGAAAAGAAGACGTCATCCTGAGCATGAAACCGCAAGATACCTCCTCAGCGCCTTTGCTGAGCGCGATCGTCCCGATGTATAACGCCGGAACCAGCTTTCAGGCTTTTATCGACTCTATGCTGGCGCAAACGCTGGCCTCGCTGGAAATCATCATCGTCAATGACGGCTCGACGGATGCTTCGGCGCAGCTGGCGCACCGCTACGCCAGCGAATATGACCATATCACCGTGATCGACCAGGCTAACGGCGGCGTTTCCCGCGCCCGCAACGCCGGGCTGGCGATAGCGCGCGGCAAATATGTCACTTTCCCCGACGCCGACGATACGCTTTCGCCAGAGATGTACAGCACGCTGATCGCCATGGCGGAACAGGACGATCTGGATGTGGCGCAGTGTAACGCCGAGCGCGTTTTTTGGGGATCGGGCCGGGCAAAAACGCTTATCCCTGCCGACCGTCTACAGGCTACGCCGGTGCTGAGCGGCGCAGAATGGCTGAACAAGGCGCTGGCGTCCAACCGCTATCTGCACGTCGTGTGGCTGGGTATCTATCGCCGTTCGCTAATCGACCAGCTGCACCTACAGTTTGAACCCGGCCTGCACCATCAGGATATCCCGTGGACGACCGAACTCATGCTGAACGCTCGCCGCGTTCGCTACACCGATAAGGTTTTGTACCGGTATTACGTTCACGACCAGTCCATCAGCAACCGCAAACGCAGCGGTATGGCAAACGTCGAGTATCAACGGCATTATCTGAAAATCGCCCGGATGCTGGATGAGATCAACCTGCGCTATCGCGATAAAGTTAAAATTGGTCCGGCAATTTATCGTCAGGTAACCAAAGAGGCGCTGACCGTTTGCCACGCTTTACGGCGTGAACCTGATGCTGAAGCACGGCAGGCGATGATAGCGGATCTGCTCGCCAGCAAAACGCCGGGACGGATGCTGCGCAACGCGCGCGGCGTTAAACAGTGGTATCAGCTGTTGCTCTGGCTGAGCCGGATTTACCGCTGGCGTCGTTCGTAATGCGCGGCGCCTTTTTCCTGCACGAGCTTTCCCTTACAATCGGTCCACTTTATTTTGAGATCCCATGAGTATGGCCACTTCTTCGTCGATTCCCGCCTCCTTTGCGCCGCGAAAGATTTTGCTGATCAAGCTGCGTCACCATGGCGATATGCTGCTTACCACGCCGGTTATTGAGGCGCTGCGCCAGCGCTATCCGCAGGCCGCCGTCGACGTGCTGCTCTATAAAGAGACGCTGCCGATGCTGCAGGCGCATCCGCATATTCGTCAGCTGCGCTTTATCGATCGCAAATGGAAAAACGAGGGAACGCTGGCGCATTTGCGCCATGAAGCCGCGCTGCTTAAGGCGATCCGCCAGGAAGGCTACGATCTGGTCATCAACCTGGCCGATCAGTGGCGCAGCGCGATTATCACCGCCCTTTCCGGCGCGCCGGTTCGGATTGGATTCGCTTACAACAAGCGTCGCAACGCCTTCTGGCAACGGGCGCATACGCACCTCGTGTCCACCAGCAACCACAGCCAGCTGCATACCGTTGAGCAAAACCTGGCCGCGCTACAGCCGCTGAATATTCCCTTTTCCGGTTTCCCGGCAGCGATGCACTACAGCGAAAGCGACTGGTCACATACGCAAACCGTGCTGGCGCAAAGCAAGGTTACGCGTCCCTATATCGTTATCCAGCCTACCTCGCGCTGGATTTTTAAATGCTGGGAAGATGACAAAGTGGCCGGGCTGATCGCCGCGCTGGCCTCTGAGCAGATCGATATCGTGCTGACCGCCGCGCCGGACAAAAAAGAGCTGGCGATGATCGACCATATTCTCTCGCTGTGTCCCGGCAAAGCGATTTCGCTGGCCGGAAAGCTGTCGCTGCCGCAGCTGGCTTCGCTGATCGATCATGCCCGCCTGTTTATCGGCGTCGATTCCGCGCCGATGCATATGGCCGCCGCGCTGGATACGCCGTGCATCGCGCTGTTTGGCCCGACCAAGCTTAAGCAGTGGCGTCCCTGGGGCGACAATAATCAGGTGATCTGGGCCGGCGACTATGCGCCTCTCCCTTCGCCGGACAGCATTAATACCAGGACCGAGACCCGTTATCTTTCTGCCATCCCACTTGATGACGTGGTCAAAGCCGCAAGGAACTATCTGGATGAGTAAAGTACGACTGGCTATAGTGCGGCAAAAATATCGCCCGGACGGCGGCGCGGAGCGGTTTATTTCGCGGGCGCTGGAGGCGCTGGACGATGACAGTCTGGATCTGAACATCATCACCCGCAGCTGGCAGGGCGAGCCGAAACCGGAATGGCACCTGCATATCTGTAACCCGAAAAAATGGGGACGCATCTCGCGCGAGCGCGGCTTTGCGCTGGCGGCGCGTGCATGCTGGCAGCGAGAGAAGTTTGATATCGTACAAAGCCACGAGCGCATTGCGGGCTGTGATATTTTTCGCGCCGGCGACGGCGTACATCGCGTCTGGCTGGCACAAAGAGCGCGCATCGTTTCGCCCGTGCAAAAGCTGCTGGCCGATTTAAGCCCTTATCATCGCTATGTGATGGCGGCGGAAGAAGAGATGTTCCGCTCACCTGCGCTGAAAAAAATCATCTGTAATTCGCTGATGGTAAAAAATGACATCATGCGCTGCTTTCAGGTGCCGGAAGAGAAGTTCGCGGTGATCTACAACGCGATTGACGCGCAGCGCTTTCAGCCTGCCACGCCGGCCGAGCGCCAGCAGTCGCGCGCGTCGTTGCGTCTGCCTGACGAAGCCAAAGTGTTTATTTACGTCGGTTCCGGTTTCGAGCGCAAAGGATTAAGGGCCTCCATCAGCGCCCTGGCCGCTACCGAAGCGCACCTGCTGGTGGTGGGTCAGGATAAACAGCAGGCCCGCTATCTTAGCCACGCTCGCGCGCTGGGCTGCGAAAAACGCGTCCACTTTGTCGGCGTGCAGCACAACGTGATCCCTTATTACCATGCGGCCGACGCGCTGATCCTGCCCACGCTTTACGATCCTTTCCCTAACGTGATCCTGGAAGCGATGGCCTGCGGTCTGCCGGTCATCACCAGCGACACCTGCGGCGGCGCAGAGTTTATCGTTAACGGCGAACAGGGCTACGTTTGCGACGCGCTGGATATTGTGGCACTGAGCGCCGCCGCGCAGGCCATCCCGCTCAGAAGCGTTGATGCGCGCATGGGCGATGCGGCCCGGGAGCGCGTTCTCCCCTGCTCGCCGCAGCGCCTGGCAGGGCAGCTTCATGCGCTATATCAACAAGTGTTGCGACAGGCCTGAGAAGAAGGTGTGAGCATGCGCGACTTATCTGCTAACATGCGGTAATGTTTCTCTTTTCCGGCACTTTCTGACGCGAGTCACTCCGTAATTCGTAAACACTGTGATGACAACAATTTATTCCGTCCTGCTCTATCTTATTCAGCCGCTGATTTGGCTCCGGCTCTGGTTACGCGGCAGAAAAGCGCCCGCCTACCGGAAGCGCTGGGCCGAACGCTACGGCTACTGTAAAGGCAAGGTCAAGCCGGACGGTATACTGCTGCACTCCGTTTCTGTCGGCGAGACGCTGGCCGCCGTGCCGCTGGTCAGGGCGCTGCGCCACCGTTATCCCACGATGCCGATTACCGTAACGACCATGACGCCGACCGGTTCGGAACGGGCGGCTTCCGCCTTCGGTAAAGATGTTCATCACGTCTATCTGCCTTACGATCTGCCCGGCTCGATGAACCGTTTTCTGGATAATGTCAGCCCGCGGCTGGTGATCATTATGGAAACCGAGCTGTGGCCGAATATGATCGCGCAGCTTCACGCCCGGAAAATCCCGCTGGTCATCGCGAACGCCCGTCTGTCGGAGCGTTCGGCGAAAGGGTACGGCAAGCTCGGTAAATTTATGCAGCGTCTGCTGCAAAAGATCACGCTGATCGCGGCGCAGAACGAGGAAGACGGCGAACGCTTTGTGGCGCTTGGCCTGAAGCGTTCCCAGCTGGCGGTGACCGGCAGCCTGAAGTTCGATATTTCCGTAACGCCCGAGCTGGCCGCCCGCGCGGTCACGCTGCGTCGGCAGTGGGCGCCGCGTCGTCCGGTATGGATAGCCACCAGCACGCACGAAGGCGAGGAAAGCATTATTCTGGAAGCGCACCGCAAGCTCCTGGCGCGTTTTCCTTCTTTGCTGCTCATCCTGGTACCGCGCCATCCGGAACGTTTCGACACGGCTCGCGACATGACGCAAAAGGCCGGCTTCAGCTACACGCTACGCAGCAGCGGCGAGATCCCTTCCAGCGGCACCCAGGTGGTGATTGGCGATACGATGGGCGAACTGATGCTGCTCTACGGCATTGCCGATCTGGCTTTCGTCGGCGGCAGCCTGGTGGAGCGCGGCGGACATAATCCGCTGGAGGCAGCTGCGCATGCTATCCCCGTGCTGATGGGGCCGCATACGTTTAACTTCAAAGATATCTGTGCAAAACTTCAGCAGGCGGACGGCCTGATCGCCGTAACCGATGCCGACTCGCTGGATAAAGAGATCGGCACGCTGCTGACCGACGAAGACTATCGTCTTTACTACGGCCGCCATGCGGTAGAGGTACTGCACCAGAATCAGGGCGCGCTACAGCGTCTGCTACAGTTACTTGAACCCTATCTGCCACAGCGGAATCACTAAATGCCTTCACGTCAGCTTCTGTCGGTCGTGCTGATCGCTAAAGACGCAGCCGAACTGCTGCCGGAATGTCTGGAGTCCGTGAACTGGGCCGACGAGATTGTGCTGCTGGATTCCGGCAGCAGCGACGGCACGCCGCAAATCGCCGCCCGCCACGGCGCCAAAGTGTTTCACTCCCGCGAATGGCACGGCTACGGCAAACAGCGCCAGCTGGCGCAAAGCTATGCCACGCATCCGATGATTTTGATGATCGACAGCGACGAGCGCGTGACGCCGCAGCTGCGCGCCGCTATCGAATCCGTGCTGCAACAGCCTGCCGCGCCCGCCACGGTTTATAGCCTGGGCCGCCGCAATCTGTTTCTGGGGCGTTTTATGCGCCACAGCGGCTGGTATCCTGACCGCGTGACTCGTCTCTATCCACGTGAATACGGCTATAACGATCATCAGGTGCATGAATCGCTGGAAGCCAGAGGGGCGCAGGTGGTGGCGCTGAAGGGCGATCTGCTGCATCTGACCTGCCGCGATTTCTCTGCGTTTCAGTGGAAACAGTTCGCCTATGCCGAAGCCTGGGCGAAGCAGCGTCACCACCAGGGGAAAAAGTGCGGCCTGTTTTCAATTTTCGCCCATACGCTGGGCGCCTTCCTGAAAACGCTGGTGCTGCGCGCCGGTTTTCTGGATGGCAAACAGGGCTGGCTGCTTGCCGTGGTTAACGCGCAGTACACCTTCAATAAATACACGGCGCTCTGGGCGCTGAACCACTCTTCCCACGCTTCCGGCAAAGGCGGCCTATGAGCACAAAAGCGATCTATCCCGGCACTTTCGATCCCATGACCAACGGTCATCTGGATATCGTCACGCGCGCCGCGTTAATGTTTGACCATATCGTCCTGGCTATTGCCGCCAGCCCCAGTAAAAAGCCGATGTTCTCGCTGGATGAACGCGTGGCGCTGGCGCAACAGGTGGTCGCACACTTGCCGAATGTGGAAGTGGTAGGATTCAGCGATCTGATGGCGAACTTCGCGCGGGATCAGCAGGCCAACGTCCTGGTGCGCGGCCTGCGGGCGGTGTCCGATTTTGAATACGAAATGCAGCTGGCGCATATGAATCGGCACCTGCTGGCGGAGCTGGAAAGCGTGTTTCTGATGCCTTCAGAAAAATATTCGTTTATCTCTTCCACGCTGGTCAAAGAGGTGGCGCGCCATCACGGCGACGTCAGCGCTTTCCTGCCGCCGTCGGTGCACAGCGCGCTGCTGGCAAAGCTCTCCGCCTGATTATTTCTGACAGGTCGGGCAATAGAAGGTGCTGCGCTGCGCGTGTTTGGCGCCTACGATCGGCGTAGCGCAAACGCGGCAGGGTTCGCCAGCACGGCCATAGACCTGTAGCTGCTGCGCGAAATAGCCCGGTTTGCCGTCCGACTGCAGGAAATCACGCAGCGTGGTGCCGCCCTGCTCAATCGATCGCAGCAGCACGGCCTTGATCGTTTCCGTCAGCAGAACCACTTCTTCTCTGGTCAACGCCATTGCCGGTCGATCGGGATGGATCCCGGCGGCAAACAGCGATTCGCTGGCGTAAATGTTGCCAACGCCCACCACCAGCTTGTTGTCCATCAGCCAGGGCTTGACCGGCGTACGCCTGCTGCGCGACTTCTCAAACAGGTAATCCGCGTTAAAAGCTTCACTCAGCGGCTCCGGGCCAAGATGGGCCAGTACGTTACTGGCGGCCAGATCGCTGCTCCACAGCCAGGCGCCAAAGCGGCGAGGATCGGTATAGCGCAGCACTTTGCCGTTGCTCATCACCAAATCCACATGGTCATGCTTCGCCGGCGGTGCTTCTTCTGACAACACGCGTAGACTGCCGGACATGCCAAGATGGATGATGATCCAGCCTTCAGGCAGCTCCAACAGCAGATATTTGGCGCGGCGCTGTACGCTGAGTACCGGCTGGTCGCTGAGGCTGTGGATTTCATGCGAGACCGGCCAGCGCAACCGGCCGTTGCGCACCACGGCGTGCAGAATGGTGGCGCCGACAAGGTGCGGTTCGATACCGCGTCGGCTGGTTTCAACCTCTGGTAATTCCGGCATACAAACCTCCCGCAGATGTTTTCAGGCGTACAGATGTTTTCAGACGTGCAAATGTTTTCAGGCGCACAAAAGAAAAAACCCCGCCGAGGCAGGGTTTTTCAGTCGCTAAAGTCAATTACTTGATTTTAGCTTCTTTGTAGATCACGTGCTGGCGGACAACAGGATCGAATTTCTTCAGTTCCAGTTTTTCCGGCTTAGTACGCTTGTTCTTCGTGGTGGTATAGAAGTGACCTGTACCAGCAGAAGAAACCAGCTTGATCTTCTCACGAATACCTTTAGCCATGTTTCAGTTCCTTACCTTAGTACTTCTCACCGCGGGTACGCAGATCGGCCAGAACCGTCTCAATACCCTTTTTATCAATTACGCGCATGCCTTTGGCAGATACGCGCAGTGTAACGAAGCGCTTTTCGCTCTCAACCCAGAAACGGTGAGAGTGCAGGTTCGGCAGGAAACGGCGTTTCGTCGCGTTCATTGCGTGGGAACGGTTGTTACCCGTCACCGGACGCTTTCCAGTTACCTGGCAGACTCGTGACATGTCAATTCTCCAAAAATCAAATAAGCTCGAGCTTTAAAAATAAGGTCTTGGCCGCCTCGTCAGGCTCTTAGCCCATCCAGGCGAGTTCTATGTGAACCCGCTGAGCAGGCCCAAATGCCAAACCCGAGATTCTCAAAGGTGGCGTAGTATACGCCCTGCAACGCTGGTGCTCAAGTCCCGAACAGATAAAGATCCCTTTGGATCGCGCAAAATTGCCGCATTTGAACGGAAAAAGCACCGCCGCTACGTGGGAAAAAACACGGTTTGCCGCTTTTTTCCGCATTACAGCCAGCCTTTTTCCGCAAAGGAAACATATTCGCCCTGACCGATAACAATATGGTCAAGCACGCGGATGTTAAACAGCTTGCAGCAGTCGTTAACCTGTTGAGTCACATCGCGATCTGCCATGCTGGGCGCCGAAATGCCCGAGGGATGGTTATGCGCCAGGATAATCGCCGCCGCGTTTTGCTTCAGCGCTTCACGCACGATTTCACGCGGATGCACCTCTACGCTGGCTATCGTGCCCGCAAACATTTCACTGGTGTGAATGACCCGATGCTGATTATCAAAAAAAACCACCATAAATATTTCCCGTTCACGATGCGCCAGCTTGCTGTGCAGGAAATTCACCATATCGCCCGGGCTTTGCATGGCCTGTTTTACCGAATCCGCACAGGTGAAAAAACGCCTGCCCAGTTCGGCAATGGCATTCAGCTGGGCATACTTCGCCACGCCTACGCCTTTCACCCGTAAAAACGCGTCTTTGTCCGCCGTCATCAGCCGGTGCAGCGAACCGAACTCCTCCAGCAGCTGTTGCGCCAGCGTCATTACGTGGACACCGCGCGCGCCGGTACGTAAAAAAATCGCCAGCAGTTCCGTATCCGTTAACGTGCCGGCCCCGCCTGCCACCAGCTTTTCGCGCGGTGGCATTTTTTTCCATGGCTTCTTCATCCGCTTTCTCCTTCCGTAGCTGGCTAAATCATGGCATTATATACAGTAGTTTTCCATGCATTTTTCCGTCTGCCGGGCTGCTTTACAGTACGGTCGTTGTGCTAAAAGTCAGCAGGCAGGGATTATGATAAAATGGCGGAATTCCGGCGCGCGGGCGCCCTGCTGGCTCAATGGAGCAGAAACTATGACATTAACCGGTAAACGTATTGTGCTGGGCGTAAGCGGCGGTATCGCTGCCTACAAGGCGCCTGAGCTGGTAAGACGCCTGCGCGATCGCGGGGCGGAAGTGCGCGTCGTGCTGACTGCCGCAGCCAAAGCATTTATCACGCCGCTGAGTCTACAGGCCGTATCGGGTCATCCGGTCAGCGACGACCTGCTCGATCCGGCGGCGGAAGCGGCGATGGGGCATATCGAACTGGGAAAATGGGCTGACCTGGTGATCCTGGCACCCGCCACGGCCGATCTTATCGCTCGCGTCGCCGCAGGCATGGCTAACGATTTGGTTACCACGATTTGCCTGGCGACGGCGGCGCCTGTTGCCGTCGTTCCCGCCATGAACCAGCAGATGTATCGTGCCGCCGCCACGCAGCATAATCTTCAGGTTTTGCAGGCGCGCGGCCTGATGATTTGGGGGCCGGACAGCGGCAGCCAGGCCTGCGGCGACGTCGGGCCGGGCCGAATGTTAGATCCGCTGACTATTGTGGACGAAGCCGTCCGCTGGGCGACGCCGCAGCACGATTTAACGCACCTTAATGTGATGGTAACCGCTGGCCCAACCCGCGAATCGCTTGATCCAGTCCGGTTCATTAGCAACCACAGCTCGGGTAAAATGGGCTTCGCCGTGGCTGCCGCCGCCGCAAAACGGGGCGCTAACGTGACGCTGGTCGCCGGGCCGGTCGCCTTAGCCACGCCGCCGGGCGTCAAACGTATCGACGTGATAAGCGCGCTGGAAATGCAGCAGGCGGTGATGGCCAGCGCCGCCGAACAGCAGATTTTTATCGCGGCCGCTGCCGTCGGCGACTACCGCGCTGCGGAAGTCTCCAGCGAGAAAATCAAAAAGCAGGGCGACGAAATCCTGCTGAAGATGATTAAGAATCCGGATATCGTCGCGGGCGTCGCGGCCATGCAGCAAAATCGCCCGTACGTGGTGGGGTTTGCAGCGGAAACCCGGAATGTGGAAGAATACGCCCGGCAAAAAAGGATTCGGAAGAATCTGGATCTGATTTGCGCCAACGATGTTTCAAAAGCCGGGCACGGTTTCAACAGCGATACCAATGCCCTGCATCTTTTCTGGCAGGAAGAGAATAAAGCCTTACCGCTCGGCGATAAGCAGCTCCTGGGCCAACAATTACTGGACGAGATAGTCAGCCGTTATGAAGAAAAAAATCGACGTTAAGATTTTAGACCCGCGCGTGGGCACCACTTTCCCTCTGCCCGCCTATGCCACTTCCGGCTCCGCTGGTCTCGATCTGCGCGCCTGCCTGGACGAGGCGGTACAGCTGGCGCCGGGCGCGACCACGCTGGTACCGACCGGCCTGGCTATCCATATTGGCGACCCGCAGCTGGCGGCCGTTATCCTGCCGCGCTCCGGCCTCGGCCATAAGCATGGCGTGGTGCTGGGCAACCTGGTCGGGCTAATCGACTCCGATTATCAGGGACAGCTGATGGTTTCCGTCTGGAACCGCAGCCAGGAGACGTTCAGCATTGAGCCAGGCGAGCGTATCGCGCAAATGGTGTTTGTACCGGTCGTTCAGGCTGAATTCAATCTGGTTAATGACTTCGACGCCAGCGTGCGCGGCGAAGGCGGCTTCGGCCACTCGGGTCGTCAGTAACGACCGACCAGAGTACCCGTCCTTATTTCCACCGTGAGCGTGATGGCTCACGGATGTTGCGTGGGCGCTTGCCCGTACATGGTGATATTTCAGGGGTCTTTCAGGACATGGCAGAGAAAAAAAGTGCGAAAAGGAATCGTCGCGAAGAAATACTGCAGGCGCTGGCGCAAATGCTGGAATCCAGCGATGGTAGCCAGCGGATCACTACCGCCAAACTGGCGGCAAGCGTGGGGGTTTCTGAAGCTGCGCTTTACCGGCACTTTCCCAGCAAAACCCGCATGTTTGACAGCCTGATTGAGTTTATTGAAGACAGCCTGATTACGCGCATCAATCTAATCTTGCAGGATGAAAAAGAGACGCTGCCGCGTTTACGGCTGATTATCCAGCTGATCCTGGGCTTTGGTGAGCGTAATCCGGGCTTATCACGTATTCTGACCGGCCATGCGTTGATGTTCGAGCAGGACCGCCTGCAAAGCAGAATTAACCAGCTGTTCGAACGGATTGAGGTGCAGCTGAAGCAGGTGCTGCGCGAGCAGAAAATGCGTACCGGCGAAGGATTCCAGACGGAGGAGGCGCTGCTGGCCTCGCAGCTGCTGGCTTTCTGTGAGGGTTTGCTGTCGCGCTTTGTGCGTTCCGACTTCCGCTATCGCCCGACGGTGGAATTTGAAACGCGCTGGCCGCTGCTGGCCTGTCAGCTGGTCTGAATCGGGAAGGCCGCAGTTGGCCTGTCAGCCGGTCTGAATCGGGAAGGCCACAGTTGGCCTGCCAGCTGATCTGAATCGGGAAGGCCG